>URYV01000041.1 GCA_900552285.1 uncultured Oscillospiraceae bacterium | reverse complement strand
CTGAAGGGGTAGAGGGCAATGACGAGAAAGGGAACAAAATTAAGCAGCGAATACAGAGCAATTTCACACATTCCGAGGGTGCTTTCCATGTCATTCGCCGTCCTTTCTCATTGCATCGAATTTAAACGAGGAATAGGCCTCCAGCGCCTCTCTTGCACGCCGTCGGCTTATGGGGACTATCTGCCCGTCGGACATGACAAAGGTGTCGTTTCTTTTGGCGGTCACCTCGCCAAGGTTTATTATAAGCCCTCTTCCGGGGCTGAAAAACCGCGAATGGCAGCATAAAAGCTCGGTAATTTCCGAAAAGGAGGCGCGAAGGCGGATCTCCCCTCCCTCCTTGCAATGGAGCGTTACGAAATGAGAGGAACAGTCGGCGGATATTATGTCGCACAGCGCAGCTTTCCTGCCGTCGGGAAGGCGAACGGCTCGGGACAGCTCAAGGCGGTTCAAATCAAGTCGGTCGAACATGGCCTTAAGGCGAGCCGGGTCCCACGGCTTGCGGAGATAGTAGGAGGCGCCGACTTCATAGCTTTCGCTTGCAAAATCATTGCTTGAGGTGCAGAAAACGATGCATATTTCGCCGTCGTTTTTGCGAATTTCTTTTGCGACCTCCATGCCGGTCAGCCGATCCATAAAAATGTCGAGAATAATAAGGTCGAAATTTCGGCTGTCGGCACAGCGCAAAAATTCCTCACCGGAAGAAAACCACACAATGTCCGTCCTGTCGGTAAGCAGCTGTGAAATTTGTGTTTTAAGCAGCTCAAAGGCCGAGCGGTCGTCGTCAACAACGGCAATTTTCAAAGCGTATCCCCCCTTATTCAAAACTGATTTTATCACAGCTTTTATTTTCCCGCAAGTCAAAATGTGCAGACGGCGGTGAAAAAAGCTGTTTACAGAAGGAAAATTATATGTTAAAATTGAGAAGAAAAGAAAACAAAAACAACCGAAAAGAGGGAAAGGCATGACCGAAAAGGAGCTTAAAAGACTCGGAAAAGCCGAGCTTTGCGAGCTTGTAGCCGCTCAGGGTAAAAAGATAGAACGCCTTGAGGAGGAGCTTGCCGACGCAAAGCAAAAGCTTGAGGATAGGGAGGTCACCCTGTCAAGCTGCGGAACGCTTGCCGAAGCCGCGCTCAAGCTCAACGGGATTTTTGAGGACGCCGACCGCGCCGCCGAACAGTATCTTGAAAGCCTGCGCGACCGTGAGGCCGAGGCCGACAGCATAATAGAGGACGCAAACCGCCGTGCCGACGAAATCGTTCACTCGGCCGAAATAAGCGCCGGCGAAATCCTTGCCAAGGCCGACGCCGCCGCTCAGGACAAGCTGGAGAGCTTTACGGCGCAGTTCAAGGAATTTATCACATCTCACACATAAAATGCACGACCGAGGACAAGGCTGAGCGTTAATAAGGCAGTTTTGCTTCAAAATAACATCTTTTTGCACAACGAATGCGTTAAATCCCACAGATATGCGCCGGCATTATCTGTGGGATTTGCCTTTTCTTTTATCAAAAATATATCATTTTGAAGTGCGTTGCAGTTTCTAAGCTTAAAATTCTTTCGTACCGAATTTGAAAAACGGTGCAAAGCGGTCGTCTTGAGAGGATTTTTATGCGAGAAACCAATACTTCCTTATGAACACTCAGCCGAAGTTCTCGGTCTTTTTGTTTGAAAAAATCAAAAAGACTCCTTGACCTAAAGTCAGCTTTAGGTATATAATATACCCGTAAAGCCGCTTATACTTTCAAAAAGATGAGCGGGCGGCGGAAAAGACTTTGCCTGTGTCTTTTTTCGCTTCTTTACCGCCTGCCGACGGTTTTCCGTTTGCAGGCCGATCTTTGATAATATAAGAAAGGATGCAATGTATGAAAGGGTTTGAAAACGTAAAGAAAAATTTCGGATTCGGATGTATGAGGCTTCCCATGAAGGGCGACGAGGTCGACCTTGAACAGTTTCAGGAAATGGTTGACATATTCATGGCCGAGGGCTTTAACTATTTCGACACCGCAAGGGTTTATCTCGGCGGAAAAAGCAAAACGGCAATCAGAGAATGTGTTTCAAAACGCTATAAACGCGAGGATTTTGTTCGTGTTGACAAGCTCTCGAACGACCTTTTCAAAACCGAGGAGGAGGTTCGGCCGCTTTTTGAAAAGCAGCTTGAATCCTGCGGAGTGGATTATTTCGACATTTATCTTCTCCATGCTCAGACCAAGGAGCTTTTCGAAAAATATAAAAAATGCCGCGCCTATGAGCAGGCCTTTGAGCTGAAGGCCGAGGGCAAGATAAAGCATGTGGGTCTTTCCTTCCACGACAAGGCCGAGGTGCTTGAGCAAATTCTCACCGAGTATCCCGAGCTTGAGGTGGTTCAGATTCAGTTTAACTATGTGGACTATGAGGACGCGGGCGTCGAGTCGAGAAAGTGCTATGAGGTCTGCAGAAAGCACGGAAAACCCGTTGTGGTCATGGAGCCGGTGAGAGGCGGCTATCTTGCCAATCTCCCCGAGGACGCGAAAAAGGTGCTGGACGACCTTCACGGCGGCATCCCCGCAAGCTATGCCATCCGCTTTGCTGCGGGATTTGACGGTATGCTCTGCGTGCTTTCGGGTATGAGCAATCTCGAGCAGCTGCGCGACAATCTTTCCTATATGAAGGAGTTTAAGCCTCTCGACGAGCGGGAAAGCGCCGCCGTCAAAAGAGTTTGCGAAATCTTCAAATCAAAGCACATGATTCCCTGCACCGCCTGCCATTATTGCACCGACGGATGTCCCAAAAAAATTCTTATTCCCGACCTTTTCTCATGTCTCAATTCCAAGAGAATATACAAGGATTGGAACGCCGATTATTACTATAACGCGGCATACACCAAATATAACGGAAAGGCCTCCGACTGTATCGGCTGCGGAAAATGCGAAAAGTCATGTCCCCAGCACCTTGAAATAAGAAAGCTTCTCAAAGAGGTTGCACAGGAGTTTGAAAAGCGATGATTGAATACCGAAAACTAAAAAAGGGTGAGGAACGCATAAGCACCCTCGGACTCGGCATGGGCGGAATGCAGTCGGCCCCGCCGGAGGAAATCGAGGCGGTCATAAAAAAGGCCGTGCAAAACGGTATAAACTTCTTTGACCTTTGCGCGGGGGGAGCCTCGGTTTACGAGCCCTTCGGAAAGGCTGTCGCCGACTGTCGGGACAAAATTTATTTTCAACTCCATTTCGGCACCGTTTATAATGACAAGGGCGAATACGGCTGGTCAAGAAAGCTGTCCGAGGTTCAAAAGACCTTTGAATGGGAGCTTGAAACTCTTAAAACCGACTATGTCGACTTCGGATTTCTGCATTGCGTGGACAGCGAGGGCGACATCGACGACCTAAATTCAAGCGGTATAACCGATTTTGTCCGTTCGCTTAAGGAAAAGGGAATTGTCCGACATCTCGGCTTTTCTTCCCACACCCCCTCGGTGGCGAAAAAGCTTATAGAAAGCGGCTTTGCCGACATGATGATGTTTTCGGTAAATCCCGCATACGACCTTGAAAAAGGCGACGAATACGGTATCGGAAGCACCGCCGAGCGTGCCGAGCTTTTCCGTCTTTGCGAGGCGCAGGGCGTCGGAATTTCGGTCATGAAGCCCTTCCACGGAGAGGTCAGCTGCTGTCGGAAAAGACGTCTCCCTTCGGCGTTGAAATGACCAAGAACCAATGTATACAATATGCTCTCGACCGTCCCGCCGTTATGACCGTCGTGCCCGGCGTGCGCAGTATGGCCGACCTTGACGAGCTGCTTGAATTTTCGTCGGCTGCGGAAAGTGACACCGATTATTCGATTATCGGCCGATTTACCCCCGCGGCGGCGCTCGGGCATTGCGTCTACTGCAATCATTGCCTGCCCTGTCCCGCAGGGCTTGACATCGGTCTTATCAATAAATATTACGACCTTTCCCTTGCGGGGGACAAAATGGCTCACGACCATTACGGCAAACTGAAAATAAACGCAAAAAGCTGCGTCGGCTGCGGCCATTGCGACCGCCGATGTCCTTTCGGCGTGAAGCAGTCGCGCCGTATGACCGAAATTTCAGAATATTTTGAAAAAGGAGAATGTTAAAATGCTTGAAAACTATCTTGAAAGAACAAATCTTCAATCCGGTAAAAAAATCTCGGTAAAGGCGGCCGTCACCGTCGGCCTTATCTGCCTTGCCGTCATTCTTCCCCAAATCGCCCATTTGGCGGTCGGTCCCTCGGCGGGAATGACGCTGCTTCCCATGTATCTTCCCGCGCTGCTCGGCGGTTGCCTTCTCGGAGCAAAATGGGGCCTTTTCACGGGAATTCTCTCTCCTCTCGCCTCCTTTGCCGTGACATCCGCATTCGGTTCGGCCATGCCCGCTGCCGCCCGTCTGCCCTTTATGATGGCCGAGCTTGCGGTTTTTGCCCTTGTTTCGGGACTCTTTTCAAATAAAATCGCAAAGAATGCGCTTTTTGCTTTCCCCGCAGTCATTGCCGCGGAAATTTCGGGAAGAGGATTTTTCCTCCTTTCGGTAGCGGCTCTTCAGGGCGTTACTCCCCTTAAAACGGCCGTGATTTGGCAGCAGATACAGACCGGATTTGTCGGTCTTGCCGTTCAGGCGGTGCTGGTTCCCCTTATGGTAATCGCAATCAAAAAAATCATGGATAAAGAGGCAAAATAATTTGCAAAAGCAAAGCCCGCCACAGAAACAACTTCTGCGGCGGGTTTTTGTGTTTAAAAATATGTGCTTTCAGCTCTGTTTTACGGGAATGTCGACAACAAAAAGCTCGTTGTTATGCTTTCTTATTATGTCGGCAAGGTCCTGCGAATTCAGCCAGACCGTGGCCGTGTTGTCGCAGGGATGAACGCCGATGCGGCCGTCGCCTTCAAAAAATTCTTTGTCAAGAAAGACCTTTACAAGACTTTGCTCGTCGCTGAGAATTCCAAGGGGCGTGACCGAGCCGGGAGTCAGCTTTAAAAAGCTCATAAGCTCGTCGGGAGAGGCAAAGGACAGGGTTTTGGTGCCGTAGGTCTTTTTAAACTGCTTAAGGTCGACCCGCTTGTCGCCTCTGACGGTTATGAGATAATAATTATTTCTCTTGTCGTCTCTGACAAAAAGGTTTTTTGCGTCGCGGTCGGGATAGGGAAGGGGCGTGTCGGTCAATTCGTCCATGCTGAAAACGGCCTCGTGCTCGGTGACCTCGAAATCAAGTCCCCCGCTCTTTAAAAAGTCATATATCTGCTGCTTTGTCATGATGTTTCTCCTTGTTCTTTTGAATGAGTCTTTTTGTGAAAACGGTCAACGGAACCATGATTATATAGAAAAACGAAATGAAATAAGGGAAAATCCCCATGCCGAAGGCCTGGCCGACCGCTCCGCAAAGAGCGGGAACGAAAAGGATTCCAACATAGGCCGCCCCCATTTGAGCGCTCATGACCGAGCGGGAAACGCCGTTTCCGAAGCTTTCGGGAGTGAGAAAATTGAAATTCGGGAAAAGGGGACCGTTGCTCAGCCCCGCAAGAAACAGCGCGGCGGCCGATATTTCCCACCGTCCCGGTATGAAGAAAAGCGCGAGAGCGACGCCGAGAAGTATTTGGCTGAATTTTATGATTGTCCAGCTGTGAAGCTTTGCGGCGAGCATTCCCGACAAAAATCTTCCGAGTGCCATGCCGATGTAGAAAAGCATGATAATGCGGGCGGCAAGCTCGGCCGACAGGTGCTTGTGTTCCACAAGAAAGGTGCTTCCCCAGCCCCCGCAGCTCCATTCGATGGCACAGGTGCATATAAAAAGCAGGCACATTTGCGCCGCTCCGGGGATTTTGAGTGTGCTTTTAAGGGAAAGAGCGGCTTCTTTTCGGCTTTCGTCGTGTTCATTTCCGCGAACCTTTTTCCACACCGGAAGGGTGCAAAACAAAAGCAGCGAAAGGGCGCCCTGTATAAAAAAGGCTATGAGATAGCCTCCCCGCCAGCCGTATTTTCCGCCGATTACAAGAGACATTATGTAGGGGCTGACCGACACCCCAACCCCGTAAAAGCAATGGAGAAAGCTCATGTGAGTTGCGGAATAGTGAAGAGAAACATAGTCGTTAAGCGCCACATCCACCGCTCCCGCCCCCATTCCGAGGGGCAGCGCAAAAAGGCACATAAAAAATATACTCGGCGAAACCGAAAACCCGAGCAGCGCCGCAGCGGTCATGAGGGTGCTTACGGCGGTGACGCGGCTCGTGCCGAATTTTGAAATGATTTTTGCGCTGATAAGACTTGAAACAATGGTTCCGAGGGAGATTATGACGGTTACAAAGCTGCCGAAGGAAATGGGAATGTTAAAATCCGAATAAATTGCCGGCCAGGCCGTTCCGAAAAGGGAGTCGGGAATACCGAGCCCGATAAATGCGGCGTATATGACGGCAAGAAGAAGGGTTGCCAAAAAAATCATCCTTTAAAATTTGCTGTGGGTATTATACCGCAAAAAGAGCGGAAATCAAACAGAAAATTCACTTTTCCTCGGCGGGAGAAATAAATTTAATGGGCAGAGCAATCTGAGTTATATAGGACTGCTTGTCCTCCCCGTGGGTGGGCGGCCCCTCCATATAAATGTTTCGGAAATATCCGTGGGGAGTCATGCCCTTTTCTTTTGCATAATCAAGCAGCCGACGGTGGATTTTGGGAAAATCCTCATAAGCCCCGCGATAATATATACATATACATTGCGTTTGGTGAAAGACCTTTATGTTTTCGCCGCGGCTTTGCTTTTCCACCGGGATTATATAAAGACCGCTGTTTTCCTCATCCGCAAAACATTGCGTGCACATTTTGTTTTCGGTGTCGATTTTATAGTTTTTCACCGCCTCGATGTAGGTCTTTCTCAGGCAATCGGTCTTTTGCGCCAAGTTTGCGTTTTTAAATTCGCGGCAAAAGCCGGTAAAGGCGGGCAGCGTGGCTGTTTTTATGTCGTTTTGCGAGGCTTTTGCCTGGCGGAGACGGAGCTGGGCGATATATTGGTCGAGCTGATTTCTCAAAAGCACAAGGCGGTCGATCTGCTCGCCGAGGGTGTCGGAATTTCCGAAATATTCCTTGATTTCCCCAAGCGAAAGCCCGAGATTTTGCAGCGCCCGTATAAGCCTGATGTGAACCATGTTGTCGGCCGAATAATATCTAAAACCGCTGTCGGGATTTTTGCGGTCGGGTGTGAGCAATCCCTGCTCCTCATAATTGAGTATCATGCGCCTTGAAACCCCGAGGGCCTTTGCCACCTCGCCTATCTGAAAAAGAGACTCGTTTTTCCGCTCCATAAAAACCTCCCGAAAAGATAAAAAATCTCTTGACTCGTACATTGATGTACGATGTATACTCATTATAGTCAAAATTCAAAAAAAGTCAACGTTTGTCTTGCAAGGAGCAATGAGAAGTATGAAAAGGTTTAAAAATCTTTCGTTCAGGGAAAAGGCGGAGTACATAAGCATTCTTGTGCTGTATCCCTTTTTCCTGCTGTTCGGCCGATTGGGGAGGAGCATTCGGCTGTTCGGCACCAAAAGACGGCAGATTACGGCGAGCGCACTAAGCCTTGCCGTAATACTGTCGATGCTGTCATTTTCGGCCTTTGCGGCCGATTTTTCCGACGATACCGATTTCGGTATTTCGGTTTACGACGTTGCCGTGACCGGTGCGAACTATAAGGATGTTCTCGCCGGAACCGAAAACGCCGGGACGGTCAGCTTTGACCCCGACGGCAATGTCCTCACCCTTAAAGGGCTTAATCTTTCCAAAAGCGCAAGCAGATATTATAATCTGCTGACCGTAAACAGAGACAGCATAACCGTTCGCCTTGAGGGCGAAAATTCTCTCACAACCGTTTCCACCGGCGTCAGCTATGCCATACAGACGATAAAGACCTCGGGGAATCTTACCTTTGACGGAACGGGCAGTCTGCTTGTCGAAACGGGAAAGTCCAAAAAGGACGTCTACGGCATTAAATGTGAGGGCTCCTTTGCCCAAAAGGGCGGCAATGTTATCGTTAAAAACAGCGACAGCACCGCAACAAAGGGTCTTTATAATAATCAGGCTGTGTATGTAAGCGGCGCAATAGATTTGACCGGCGGAAAGCTCACGGCCGAGGCCGGCAAGGGAATACAGCTCTCTGCCGCGCTTATGACCACCTCTGCCGACATTAACATAACCGACGCTACGGCCGTGCTCGTCAGCGGAGCGGGCGGAAGCGACAGCTATGCCCTTTACACCAACGAAAACATAACCGTGACAAATTCAAAGCTTGACCTTTCCTCCGCCGATGTCTCGGGGAACAGCTATGCAATGCAGACGGGCGGCGGCAAAAAGCTTTCGGTGACAAATTCCGAAATAACCGCAACCTCGGGAGCGGGCGAATTCAGCCTTCCCATATGGACCTCGAGCGCCGAGCTTAAGGAGAGCACCGTCACCGCAGAGGGCGGTATGGCATCCTGCGAATCCTACGGTATGTCTGCGGCGGAATTCCAAATGGACGGCGGTACGGTCTCCCTCAAGGGAGGCGACGCGGCCGACTGGAGTATCGGTCTTTGGAGCAGCAACGCAAAAATCCTTAACGGCACCCTTAAAGCATCGGTGGGAACCGCCGACGGAACCAATGCCATAACCTCATCGCCCTCTTTCGGGACCGTGAAAATGACGGTTGTTGCGGGTACCGATGAAGAAACGGCCGTCAAGGTGACCGAGCCCACCGACGACACCTATTGGTCAAGTCGGTATGTGCAAATTTCTCCCTATGTTCATGAGCACGAATGGAGCATATACCTTTCCTATGACCTCGAGCATCATTGGCGCGACTGCATTGCCGATGACTGCGACATAACCGCCGATTCGGACAAGAAGGACTATGCCGCCCATTCTTATACCGAGCAAAATCCCATTGACAGGTATCGCGAGCGTGCGGCCGATTATCTTTCGCCCGCGGTTTACAGATATTCCTGTGTTTGCGGTGCTATGGGAACGGAAACCTTTGAATACGGAGATGTCGTTGCCGATGAAATAAAGCCCGGCGGAGACATTCTGATTTCGGAAAATTCGATTAAAAAGGCGCTCAACGCCGTGACCTTCGGTCTCTTTTTCAAGGATACCCAGACCGTCACCGTGACCGCCTATGACAATGAAAGCGGCCTTAAGTCGGTGGAATATCTCAAGTCTCCCGAAATTTTAAGCGAAACCGCCCTTGCCGCGGCGGAGGGCTGGAGCCTTTACGAGACTCCCATTTCGGTCGAGCCCCTAAACCCCGCCGTCATCTATGTTAAAATCACCGATATGCAGGGCAACGTCACCCTGCTTTGCTCCGACGGCATTACCGTCGACAACATAGCCCCCGTAATCGAGGGAATAGAGCAGGGCAAAACCTACTGCGAGGCAAAAACCGTGACGGTTAACGAACAGTATGTCGACAGCGTGACGGTTAACGGCCAAAGCGTCGAGCTTGACCAAAGCGGTGCATTTGAGCTTTTGCCGAAGGCGGGAGAGCAGAAGATTGTCGTCTCCGACAAGGCGGGTAACACCGCCGAAATGACGGTCACAGTCAATGACGGACATACTCCCGAGGCCGACGACGGCGATTGCACCACCCCCGTTTACTGCCTTTTCTGCAAGGCCGAAACCGCTGCCGCCAAGGAACATGATTTTTCGGGCGAATGGCAGAAGGACGGGGAGGGGCACTACCGCACCTGCCTTAATGAAGGCTGCACCGTCAGCGACGAAAAAATTCCCCACAGCGCCGCCTCCGACGGAGACTGCACCACCGACGACGTGTGTGAATGCGGATATATTGTGACCGCCGCAAAGGACGGTCATGACTTCGGCGATTGGCTCCCCTTTGAGGACGGCAGCCACATTCGCAGCTGCAAAAACGACGGCTGTGAAAAGAGTGAAACCGAAAACTGCGCCGGAACCCCCGCCACCTGTACCGAAAAATCCGTCTGCGAGACCTGCGGCGGGCGTTTCGGGCAGCTTGACCCGGAAAATCACACCGACGTGACAGAGTGGATAACCGACGAAACAACCCACCAAAGCAAATATAAATGCTGCGGCGCCGACGCCGTTTCCTCCGAAAGCCACCTTTGGAAGGACGGAGTCTGCGAAAAATGCGGCTATGCCTGTAAGCACAGCGGAGGAACCGCCTATTGCGATAAAAAGGCCGTTTGCGACGTCTGCGGCCAAAGCTACGGCGAATTTGACCCCGCACGCCACGGTTCTTTAAATCATGTCCCGGCGGTGGCCGCCACCTTTGAAAAGGACGGAAACATCGAATATTGGATGTGCGAAGGCTGCGAAAAATATTTTGCCGACGAAAAAGGCGAAGATGAAATTACCAAAGCGCAAACCGTTGCCGCAAAGCTCGAAAAGCCCGCCGAATCGGAAGTGTCAAAGCCTGCCGAGTCTGAAGTGTCGAAACCCGAAACCTCGGATGAAAGCGTCATTTCCTCTACCGAATCGGAAACGTCAAATGCGCCGTCAACCGAAACCCAAAACCCCAAGTCGGGTGACAGCGGTGCCGCTGCGGCCGCCGTTTTCGCCGTCCTGGGCGGCGGAGTGCTGGTCCTTTTGAAGAAAAGAAAATAACCGCCTTTACCGAGCGTAAAAAAGAGGCTTCCCCGAAATTCGGAGAAGCCTCTTTAAGCTGTTTATAATTTATTTGACGATCTCGGCAACGTGATGAATTCCCTCGGGAAGTTCGCTCTCGTCGCAGGAAATGGTCAGAAGCATGTTGACATTTTCCTCTTCCACAACGGCGGACAGTCTGTCGAGGAAGTGAACAAGGCTTTCATAGTCCTTGCCGCCCATTTTGAGGGTTCCGTCGACATAAACGTCAGTGATGTCGTGGTCGCCGGCGAGGACACCGGAAATGAAACTGTAAAGCTCGTCATATGTGGAGATGCCGTAATGCTCTCCGTCGATGAGGCGGGCCTTGTGGGTGATGTCATAGGTCAGCTTCATGCCCTTTTCGATGCAAACAACGTTGCCGTTGCTTTCTTCCGCGCGGGCGTTGATGGAGTCGATAAGCTTTTTGGTTTTTCCTGTTCCCTTGTTTCCTACGATAATTTTAATCATTTGAAAAAACTCCTTTATAAAAAATGAAAGCATAAGCCTTAGCTTGTCCTCATAATTCAGCTCACAGCCCAGTATCTCCTTTATCCTTCTCAGCTTGT
>URYV01000040.1 GCA_900552285.1 uncultured Oscillospiraceae bacterium | reverse complement strand
TTGAATGATAAGCAGCCTTCGGCATGATAATGGGCTCCCACGTCGGAACCACGCTCACCTCTTGGATACTGACGCTGACGGGAATACAGGGCGACAATTTCTTCCTGACCCTTTTAAAGCCCATGACCTTTGCTCCCATACTTGCCCTTGTGGGAGTTATACTCCGAATGTTTGCAAAAAGGGAAAGAAAACGCAATCTCGGTCTTATACTCATCGGCTTTGCCGTTCTCATGACGGGAATGGACATGATGAGCGGCTCCATGGAGCGGTTCAGACAGGACCCGGCCTTCCAAAGCATGCTCACCGCCTTCACAAGCCCCATGCTTGCCTTCCTTGTGTCAACAGTGTTTACCGGCGTTATTCAGTCGTCGGCCGCCACCGTAGCCATTGTTCAGGCAATGACCCTTGCCGCCGCCGCAACCGGCTCTCCCATAACCTATCAGATCGCAATTCCGCTCGTGCTCGGCGCCAACATCGGAACCTGCATGACGGCGCTGCTTTCCAGCATCGGAACCAGCCGCGACGCAAAACGGGTGGTTGCCATGCACATCTACACCAATGCCATCGGCGGAATAGTATGTATCATTTTGATGTATATTGCCATGGCCTTTTCTCCGAACATTTTTGCCGACCCCATTTCCATGATCGGCGTTGCGGTGGTTCACACCGTTTTCAACCTTGTAAACACCGTTGCTTTTGTACCCTTTAAGAATCCTATGATAAAGCTTTGCGAAAAGACGGTCAAAAGCGGCGACAAAAACACCCACACGGTGTTTCTCGACGAGCGCCTTTTCCAAAATTCGGCCCTTGCAGTTTCGGAATGTCACAGGCTGACCAACGAAATGGCCGAGTATACCCGAACGGCCATGACCGAGGCTTTGGAGGTTATTGAGGTTTACGACGAGGAAAAGGTCGAGCACATACGGGCTCTCGAAAAGCTGACCGATAAATATGAGGACAAGCTCGGCACCTATCTTGTCAGACTGTCGAGAGGCGAGCTTTCGGACAGCGAGTCCCATTCGGTCTCCCGTCTGCTTCACACCATCGGAGATCTTGAAAGAATCAGCGACCACGCCCGCAATATAAGCGAGGCGGCGCAGGAAATAAAGGATAAAAAAATCGTGTTTTCGGTCCCTGCCAAGGAGGATTTGCGGCTTATCGTTTCGGCCGTCAGAGAGACTTTGGGCATAACCGTAGACTCCTTTGTAAAGGACAGCGAGGAGCTTGCAAGCGACGTCGAGCCGCTTGAGCAGGTTATAGACAAGCTTAAAAAGGAAATGATGGAGCGTCATGTCGACCGCCTGCAAAGGGGCGAATGTACCATACAGATGGGCTTTGTGTTTTCCGACCTTCTGACCAATTTCGAAAGGGTCTCCGACCATTGCTCAAACATCGCGGTCTACACCCTGCAGCTTAAATCGTCAAAGCTTGATTCCCATAAATTCCTCAAAAAAATGCGAAACGAGGAAAACGGCGAGTTTGTCAAAAAATTCAATGCCTATGCCGAGAAGTATTCCATCGGCGGCTGATTTGCTTCGGTAACAAAAGAATAAACCCCTGAATAGTATGTTATCAAAACTGTTCAGGGGTGTTTTTTATGCTTGAAAAATTTGAAAAGATAAGGGAATTTTCGCCGGAATTTTTTGCCGGTGCAAATTCAGCCGAGGGCTTTTTCTCCTGCTTCGACTCTCTTTACGATCCCGAAAAGGATTCCTTTTACATACTTAAGGGAGGCCCCGGAACGGGAAAATCCACCCTTATGAAACGCCTTTCGGAAAAGCTTTACGGCAAGGGCGAGGTTCCCGAGCTTTTTTATTGCTCTTCCGATCCCGATTCACTCGACGCCGTGAGATTTTTGAAGGCGCGTTCGGGAATTGCCGACGGAACGGCGCCCCATGTTATGGATCCGATTTATCCCGGAGTATGTGAGCGGGTGGTTGCGCTTGGCGACTGCTTTGACTGTGAAAAGCTCGGCAAAAGCCGAAAGGAGCTTACCGAGCTTTACAAGGCCTGCGCGAGACTGCACAAAAAGGCGTCGAGATTTATAAGGGCTGCGGGAAGTCTTGCCGACGACAGCTTTTCGGCGGATTGTGCCTGCGTGGATTTTGACAAGGCCGCAAAATTTGCCGAACGGCTGTGCGATAAATTCCTCGGTAAAAAAATCGAGGGAGAGGGAAAACAAAGAAAAGCCTTTCTTTCGGGCATAACGCCAAAAGGGCTTGTCACATTTTCAAAGACTCCCCAAAAGCTGTGCCGACGGGTCGTTGTCATCGAGGACGCTTTCGGCGGAGCGTCGTCGGTCATCATGTCGGTTATCGAGGCGAGGGTGCGCCGTCTCGGGCTTGATGCGGTGATTTGCCCCTGCGCCCTTAATCCATCAAGAAAAATCGACCATGTTCTCATCCCCGAAAAGGACATCGCTTTCTGCACCGCCGCTCCCGGAATAAAAATAGACACCGACAACAAAATAATTCATGCAAAAAGGTTTGAAAACACAGCCGAGCTCGGACGATTTTCTTCAAGACTGCGCTTTAACAAAAGGGCGTCTGCCGAGCTGCTTAAATCGGCATCGGCAATTTTGGCACAGGCAAAGGCGGTTCACGACCAAATAGAAAAACGGTATGTCGAGGCCATGGATTTTACAAAACAGACCGCTATGGGCGACAGTATTTTCGGAGACATAAAAAGCCGATTAAAATAAATTTCCGCCGTTTTGCATATATTATATCAAAATATATTGGCGGTGATGAAATGGAAAAGAAAAAGGGCTTTAAGGGTGCGCTTAAATCGGCCGCCGAAAGCTTGACCGAGAAATCATGCGTAGAAATTTTTTCCGACAACCGCGGCGTGGTGGACGGGTGCCGCGGCGTTATCGAATACGGCTCCGACATAATACGCTTTGACACCGGCTCAAAAATAACCGTGTTTAAGGGGCGTGGGCTTACCATAACCGAGTTTGAAAGAAACCGCGCCGAAATATGCGGGATTTTTTCGTCGGTGGAGTTTGAATAGGAGACCTTTATGCTTTTAAAAATTCTTTCGTATATTAAGGGCTATATAAAGGTCGGGATAAATGGCGGATTTCCCGAAAGGTTTTTAAATCTCTGCGCCACCGCCGACAGGGATATATGGCAGGTGAGACCCGAAGGGGAAGGCATGGCTTTTTGCTGCGGCATAAGCGAATATAAAAATCTCCGTTCGGCGGCCAAAAGAACGGGAGTCAAAATGCGGGTGGTCGAAAAACACGGATTACCTTTTTTGCTTAGGAAATACCGCCGACGCTTCGGTCTGCCGACCGGGGCGGCGGTTTTTTTCCTGCTGCTTTGGTTTCTTTCGGGCTCGGTGTGGAGCATTAAGGTGTCGGGAAACAAAACGCTGTCGCAAAGCGACGTGCAGGCCATGCTTTTTGAGGCCGGCATAAAAGAGGGAACCCGTGTGGACGGCATAGACGAGGAAAACACCGCCCAGCTTATAATTTTAAATCATCCCGAGCTTTCATGGATGTCGATAAACCCCATGGGAACCACCCTTTATGTGGACGTGAAGGAGCGGGTGGCTCCCCCCGACAAAAAAACGGCCGAGCCGCAAAACATAACGGCCCTTTGCGACGGGGTAATAACCGAAATTCTGGCAAGCTCGGGAGAGGCGCTTGTAAAGCCCGGCGAGGCGGTGACCAAGGGACAGGTGCTTATCAGCGGAATAGTTACATATAAGGACGGCACCACCGTGTTCAGAGCGGCCGAGGGTGTTGTCAAGGCTCAGGTGAGCAGCACGGTGCGGGTCAGGGAAAATTTCGAAAAAACCGTTACGGTCAAAACGGGTCGGAAAAAGACAAAACGTCTTATTCACTTTTTCGGTGCGGACATTCCGCTTTATTTTTCCTACGGCTTTGAGAATTTCGAAAAGCAGACCGAGTATGTTCCGCTGACGGTTTTCGGGGAAAAGCTTCCGGTGGGAGTTTACAAAACCGAGGTTTTCGAAACGGCCGAGCAGACATTTTTGAGAAACGAGGAGCAGGCGCTTTCGGAGGCAAAAAGCACGGCCGACGGCATTATTGCCGAAATGGCGGGGCAAAGCGAAATTTTCTCCCGCACCGACGAGGTGAATTATGACGGTGAGGGCGCCGAATTGACGGTTAAATTTCTTTGTGAGCAAAATATCGGCGAAAATCAAAAAATTGACATGAATTTCCCCTCTGACACTTGACGAACGCAAAGATTTTGTGATATAATACATAAAAATTATTTTTTTTCTTGTTGAAAGACGACAAAATTTTTCGAAAGACATGAAGGGCGGATCAAGTGGCAGAGCAGATTTTGAATATCGACCGTATGGAACAGGCCGCGGCTCTTTTCGGGAGCTTCGACACCAATATAAAACAAATAGAGAACGCCTATTCGGTCACCGTTACGGTCAGGGGCGGAGAAATGAAAATTTCGGGCGACGCCGAAAACGTTTCCCGCGGGGCAAGGGCGGTCAACAGCTTGCTTCTCATGCTCAACAAGGGTGAGACCCTTAACGAGCAGAATGTGGGATATGTGCTGTCTCTTGTGGACGACGGAGATGAGGATAAGCTTGCAAAGCTGTCGGAAAACGGATGTATTTGCATAACTTCAAAGGGTCGTCCCGTCAAGCCCAAGACCCTCGGTCAGCAGAAATATGTCGACGCAATAAGGGATAATACAATAACTCTTGCGGTGGGTCCCGCGGGAACGGGCAAGACCTATCTTGCGGTTGCCATGGCGGTCATGGCCTTCCGAGCGGGGGATATAAGCCGCATTGTGCTCACCCGTCCTGCCGTTGAAGCGGGAGAAAAGCTGGGCTTTCTTCCCGGCGATCTTCAGCAAAAGGTCGACCCCTATCTGCGGCCTCTTTACGACGGGCTTTTTGATATGCTCGGAGCCGAAAGCTTCACAAAATATCAGGAACGGGGCAACATCGAGGTGGCTCCTCTCGCCTACATGAGAGGGCGCACCCTTGACGACAGCTTTATAATTCTCGACGAGGCTCAGAACACCACTCCCGAGCAGATGAAGATGTTTCTCACCCGTATTGGTTTTGGATCAAAGGCAATTATTACCGGCGACATTCCCCAAATCGACCTTGCCGACAGTCACAGGTCGGGACTCGTAGAGGCCACAAAGGTGCTTAAAAATATCGACGACGTGGCGGTTATCACACTTAACGAAAAGGACGTTGTTCGGCATAAGCTTGTGCAGTCGATAATCAAGGCTTATGACCGATATAATCAAAGCAGAAAATCAAGATAAACGAAGGGAGAAGAAAAATGGAAAAAGCCAAGGTAGTTTTCAGTGACAAACAGAAGGAAAGAAAAATTCCCACGGGAATAAGAATGCTGCTTCGCCGCTGCTGCAATGCCGTGCTCATTATGGAGGGCTTTGAAGGAAGCGCAGAGGTTGACATCTCCTTTGTGGACGACGTGCAGATGCACGAGATAAATCTTAAGCACAGAAACGTCGACCGCACCACCGACGTGCTGTCCTTCCCCCTCGGAGAAAACGGGGAATACGACGTGGATCCCGAAACGGGAGCGAAAATGCTGGGCGACATAGTCATTTCCATTCCGAAGGCCTATGCTCAGGCGGAGGAATACGGCCATTCCTTCCGCAGAGAAATGGCCTATCTCACCGCTCATTCAATGCTTCATCTGCTCGGATACGATCACGAGGCCGGCGGCATCGAGGCTGTCAGAATGAGAGAAAAGGAAGAAACCGTCATGGAACAGCTGGGTCTTCCGAGATCGTCAAACTATACCCTTAACTAAACGGAGAAGATATTTTGGGAAAACAAAAATCGGCATTTGTTGCCATAATCGGGCGCCCCAACGCGGGTAAGTCGTCCATAATGAACCGACTGCTCGGGCAGAAGGTGGTCATAGTTTCGGACAAGCCCCAGACAACCAGAACAAGGGTCATGGGCGTGTTGACCGTCGGGGACAATCAATATGTTTTTGTGGACACGCCCGGATTTCACAAGCCGAGAACCGTGCTGGGAGAAAACATGGTCAAGGCGGTGGGAGACGGCATGAGCGATGTGGAGCTTTGTCTGCTCATTGTCGACGCCGAAAAGAAGCCGTCCGAAATCGAAAAAGAGCTTTGCAAAAAGCTCAAAAAGGGAAAACAGCCCGCCATTCTCGTCATAAACAAAATCGACCTGATAAAGGAGAAAACCGATCTTCTGTCGGTCATTCTCGAATATAACAAGCTTTACGATTTTGCCGCCGTTGTGCCCGTGTCGGCCAAAAACGGCGACGGCTTTGACGGTCTTATGGAGGAAATCGACAAGTTTGCCGAGGACGGCATACATATGTTCGATGAGGACACCCTCACCGACCAGCCCGAAAGGGTGCTTGCGGCCGAGTTTATAAGGGAAAAGCTGCTCCGAACCCTCGACAAGGAAATTCCCCACGGAACGGCCGTGGTTATAGAACGGTTCAAGGATCGGGATGACGGAATTCTCGACATCGACGCCACGATTTTTTGCGAAAAAAAGACACACAAGGGCATTATAATCGGCAAGGGCGGCGAAACCCTCAAGCGGGTCGGAACCCTTGCGCGGCGGGATATGGAAAATTTCTTCGGCTGTAAGGTCAACCTTAACTGTTGGGTCAAGGTGAGAGAGGGCTGGAGAAATCAGCGGGCCGCCATTCACAATTTCGGCTTGGATTAAATTACCTCAAATATAAAATCGTCTTTTGCAAAAAATATTTTCGGAGGGATGAAAATGTCCGAAAACGATTTGCAAAAGGCGTGGAACAGATTTTATTCCACCGGCAGGGTGAGCGATTATCTCGCCCTCTGTAATGTTAAAAACAACTTTTTTGCGGAGAAAAACAGTGAAGGAAAAAATTCGCACCGACGGACTGGTTATAAGGGAGCGCCACACGGGTGAGAGCGACCGCATAATCACCGTGCTTACGAGAGAGGCGGGTCTTATACGGGCCTTTGCCACCGGAGCAAGAAAAATAATCGGAAAATCGGCGTCCTCCACGGGACTGCTCTGTTTTTCCGATTTTGTTTTTTCCCCTTCAAGGGATTCCTTTCGGGTGAGCGAGGCGTCGCCCAAAGAGGTCTTTTTCGGACTTCGCGACAGTCTTGAAAAGCTGTCTCTCGCCCAATATTTTTGCGAGCTTGCGGGGGTGCTTTGTCCAAGCGACGAGCCGGCCGAGGATTTTCTCAGGCTTATGCTCAACTGCCTCAAATTTCTCGAGGAGGAAAGGCTGCCCGAAAATCAGATAAAGGCGATTTTCGAGATGCAGATGATGCGGCTTTCGGGCTACCGTCCGGACCTTTCGGGCTGCGGAATTTGCGGAAGAGAGGAAAATCTGTTTTTCGATATGCATGAGGGCACGGTATTTTGTGCCGAGCACAAAAAGGGCGGAAAGGCGCTTTGCAGGGACATTCTTTCGGCTTTGCGGCTTATTTCCGACAACGGCATGAAAAAAGCATTTTTCTTTTCGCTCCCCGAGGAAAAGCTGGGAGAGCTGTCAAAAATAACGGGGGAATATGTAAGGCTTCGCCTTGAAAGAAGCTTTAATACACTTGATTTTTACGAAACCATCACATCATAAGGAGAAAAGCCGTGGAAGAGCTTACAAAACGACATATACATACTCTTGATTTTGAGAAGGTGCTGACGCTGCTGAAAAAGCAGGCGGCCACGGCCGACGGCAAACAGGCGGCAGAGGCTCTCGAGCCTTCCTATGATTTTTATGAGGTTAAAAGACTTCAGAGCGAGACTCTTTCGGCCTATAAGCTGATTGCCAAATACTCGGCGCCCTCCTTCGGCGGAACCGTCAACGTTAACGGTCAGCTGTCCCGCGCTTGCTCCGGCGGAGTTCTTTCGGCGGGGGAGCTTTTGAATGTCGCCTCGGTGCTGAGGGTCATTCGCTCGCTGTCCCAGTGGAGGGATAATCATTGTCCCGACGATACGGCTCTGATGCCCTATTTTTCGGCGCTTTTTCCCAACAAATATCTTGAGGACAGAATAAACGACGCCATTATAAGCGAGGAGGAAATAAGCGACCGCGCCTCTCCCGCGCTTTTCGACATAAGGAGAAAGAAGAAGGCTCAAGGCGACAAAATCCGAGATAAACTCGATGGAATGATACATTCAAAAACGGTGCAGAAGTTCTTGCAGGAGCCCATTGTCACCATACGAGACGGCAGATTTGTCGTTCCCGTCAAGGCCGAGTGCCGCTCGGAGGTGGCAGGTCTTGTGCATGACACCTCTTCGACGGGGTCGACGGTTTTTGTCGAGCCTATGTCGGTTGTGGAGGCCAACAACCAAATAAAAATTTTGGAGGCCAAGGAAAGAGAGGAAATCGACCGAATTCTTGCCGAGTTGTCGTCGGAGGCGGCGGGATTTGCCGAAAGCATTAAGGCGGGATATGAGGCCGTTATCCGTCTCGACCTTATTTTTGCCAAAGGAAAGCTTGCCTTTGACATGAAGGCCAGCGAGCCGATTGTCAATAACGAAGGCAAAATAAATCTCAAAAGAGCCCGTCATCCTCTGATTGACCCCAAAAAGGTGGTGGCCACCGACATCAGGCTGGGAGAGGATTTTGACACGCTGATCATAACGGGACCCAACACCGGCGGAAAAACCGTGACCCTTAAAACCCTCGGGCTTTTGACGCTGATGACAATGTGCGGAATGATGATTCCCGCTGCCGACGAAAGCAGCGTGGCGGTTTTCGACCGCATACTTGTGGACATCGGCGACGAGCAGAGCATCGAACAGTCGCTTTCCACCTTTTCGGCGCACATGACGAATATAATCGAGATATTCAAGGTGTGCGACGGAAAAAGTCTTGTGCTGCTCGACGAGCTGGGCGCCGGCACCGACCCAACCGAGGGAGCCGCTCTTGCCACGGCGATCATAGACGAAATGCGCCGTCGGGGAGCGAGAGTTGCGGCCACGACACACTATCCCGAGCTTAAGGCCTATGCTCTTGAAACGGCGGGGGTGGAAAACGCCTGCTGTGAATTCGACGTGAACACCTTAAGCCCCACATATCGCTTGCTTATAGGTCTGCCCGGAAAATCCAACGCCTTTGCCATTCTTTCTCATCTCGGCATGAGCGAAAGCGTCATTAACGAGGCAAAGGGACTCATTTCCGGCGAAACAAGAAGATTTGAGCAGGTTGTCGAAACGCTCCAGCAGTCCCACGCAGGACTTGAAAGCGAGCGGGCAAAGGCGAGAGAGCTTCTTTCGAGCGCCAAGGAGCTTGAAAGAAAGTCAAAGGCCGAGCGGGAAAATCTTGAAAAGGAACGCAAAAAAATTCTTGAAAACGCCAGAAAACAGGCAAGAGACATTACCGAGTCGGCAAGAGCCGAATCGTCGAGACTTTTAAACGAGCTTGAGGACATAAAAAAGCAGTCAAAAACCGAAAATGCCGCGGAAATGCTGCGACGTGCTAAGGCGGCGGCCAAAAGAGGTCTTGAAAAGACCGAAAAGGCGGCCGACCCGGTGGAAAAGACTTCTTCGAAATATAAGCTGCCAAGACCCCTTAAAATCGGCGACAACGTGCTAATTGCCGACATCGACAAAAATGCCGTGGTGCTGTCCCTTCCCGACAAAAGCGGCAGCTGCTTTGTGCAGGCGGGCATTATAAAGACCAAGGTGTCGGTTGATAATCTACGGCTTCTCGAAAGCGAAAAGAACGTTATTCCCGAGTCCTTTAAAGAAAGGTCGGTCAAGGGTGTGGAATCCCGCGCTCTGCGAAAGGTGTCCACCGAGCTTGACATAAGGGGAATGGCCTCCGACGAGGGCATTATAGAGCTTGACAATTTTATCGACGGGGCTCTGCTTTCGGGTGTGGAGACAATAACCGTCATTCACGGAAAGGGAACCGGCGTGCTTAAAAACGCCGTGAGAACCCACCTTAAGACCCACAGAAGCGTAAAAAGTTTCCGCCGCGGAATGTACGGCGAGGGTGAGGACGGCGTGACCGTCATAACGTTGAAATAAAGTCTTGCGACTTTTAATATTTATTAAAGCGAGGTTAGGAAGATGTATAAATTTGATGCAAAGGACGCAACCGAAAAATGCGTGGAATGGATCAGAAATTGGTTTGAGCAAAACGGCAAGGGCTGTAATGCGGTGCTCGGAATTTCCGGCGGCAAGGACAGCTCGATAACGGCGGCGCTGTGCGTTAAGGCTCTCGGAAAAGAGCGTGTTATCGGCGTCATGATGCCACAGGGCGAGCAGTTTGACATTGACTATTCAAAGGATCTGTGCGAATTTCTCGGCATAAAGAATTATACCGTTAACATTAAGGACGCGGTGGACGGAGTTTATAAGGCTATCGGCGAGTCCTTTGAGGTTACGCAGCAGACAAGGTTTAACCTTCCCGCCCGCATAAGAATGGCGGCGGTTTATGCCGTTTCCCAGTCCAATAACGGACGCGTGGCAAACACCTGCAACTATTCCGAGGATTATGTGGGATACGCCACCCGCTACGGCGACGGCGCCGGAGATTTCAGCCCCATTTCCTGTTTCACCGTCACCGAGGTCAAGGCCATGGGAAGATACATCGGACTTCCCGAGAAATTTATCGAAAAACCGCCTATCGACGGGCTTTGCGGCAAAACCGACGAGGACAATCTCGGCTTTACATACGCAACTCTCGACAAATACATCCGCGAGGGTGTCGAGCCCGACCCCGACACCAAGGCCAAGATAGACCGCATGAGGGAAATAAGCAAGTTTAAGCTTGAATATATGCCCTGTTTTAAATATTTCGGCTGACGCACATAAAAAAATCCCCGCCTTGATTAAGGCGGGGATTTTGTCTAAAGCTCGATTGTTTTTGAAAGGGCAAAGGAATATATAAGCTTTTGTCTGACCTTTTGTCCCAGAATTTTTTCAAAGGCCTCGGCATATATGTCAAGCTGAGCCGAATATCGCTCCCTTAAAACCTGTTCGTCGCTTACAAGGTCGGTTTTATAGTCGACGATTATCGGCTGTCCGTTCTCAAAAAATATGCAGTCGGCAATACCTTGAACGGCAATAGGCTCGTTTGCAACCTTTTCGGGAAGTGAGGGATCGAGACGGCGGGCGGGAATTTCCATAATAAACCGCTGCTCACGCAGAAGCTTTTCGGAATTTTCCATGCGTGCGAAAAGCTCACTTTCAAAGAAAGCCGCAAGCTTTTTTCGGTCGAGTCCGCGTCCGAAATGGCAGCAATAA
>URYV01000039.1 GCA_900552285.1 uncultured Oscillospiraceae bacterium | reverse complement strand
TTCCCTCACCCGTCTGTCAAAATCGCGAAGTTCGTCAAAGGAAAAGGCGTCCTGAAGGCTTTCCATCTTCACCTTATGCTCAACCGGCGAAAAAAGCTTTGACGCTTTCCCCCCTACCTTTGCGGTGGGAGATTCGGGACTTTTAAGTTTCGGAAACTCATCCTCAAGCGTTTCAAGCTCGCGGAGCATCATATCATATTCATAATCCTCAATTTCGGGACTGTCGTCAACATAATATTTCCTGCTGTGATATTCAAGAAGCTTTCTGAGCTCGTTTATTCTTTTTTCTGCGTCGGTAAAATTCATACTAAATCCTCACAAGAATAATTAAAAGAAAAAGGCACCCGAATCTTTAAATCAAGATCCGACGGGTGCCTTTTGGTGCTGGTGGCCGGGGTCGAACCGGCACGAGGTTGCCCTCATGGGATTTTAAGTCCCAGGCGTCTGCCTATTCCGCCACACCAGCGTATAATCGGGAAAATACGACCTAATGATTATACTTTCCCGAAAGAACAATGTCAAGAAAAACTTAAGACACGTCGGCAATTACTTCATATTTTCCGCTGATCCAACATCCGCCCGAGGAAACGCTCAGGGTGGGATTTACCGACGACGAACCGGTCTGAATCAGCTCGGAGGCATTTATGGAAATGTGAATATTGCTTACCGTGAGATTCTTAACCTCCGAATAGGGTCCGATAACCGTCACTCCCTTAAGAGCCGTTTTGACCGAAATGGTTTTCCCCTCCGGCACCGAGGTCACCGAAATGTTGTCGGCGGGAATGTCAAAGGACTTGGATGTAAAGCTTGAGCGGTCGATGTTGACCTCAAAATAAACATTTGAAACCTTGGTATAATCGTAGTAGGTCACGCCGCTTATTTTGGGAAGGGTCAACTTAAAGTTAAATGTCGTCGCGTCGTCATAATTTATCGTCGAAAAATCAATGGGATCGTCCAACGTTATATTTTCAATTTGAGAAATAACATCGGGAGCGCCCTTAATTCCGATTTGGGAAACCTGCCGTTCGGTGGAGGTGTCGCTGCCCGTCACCTCGTATATAACAAGCTCGGGCAAATTCTGCGGCGCGTTCTTGACGTCGACATTAAGCGGAACGGTCTTTCTCATGCGGACGTTGGCCGAGACAGAAACGGTGTTCGCCTTGGGCTTTGTATATTTAAGAATGTTGTCGTTGGAGTAGGGATTATAGAGAACGTTGCCGTCCTTATCATACATGAATATTCCCGCGTCGTAGGTTTCGGTTTCGGTCAAAACCTTGTTGACATTGGCGACTGCCCTCACCGACGCTATCTTTTTGATTTCGGTTTCGGGACCCACAAGGTCGATTACCTTGTCGGATTCGTCGGTAAACTCGGGCTCAAGAAGCATGGCGGTGTTTTCGGTCTGAAGATTTTCAACGCTCGCTCCCACACAGTCGATGGCAAGCTCGAAGGTGGTTTCGCTTTTGGCGTCAAGGTATACCGAAACGCTCGACGGCTCCACCGAAACGATTTCATAATCGCTGTTGGAAGAATTCTTTTTGGCCGAAAGAGAAAGGTTGTATTCGCCCGCCTTTGTGACCGACTCGGTATTTGCCGAAACGGTCAGCGAATTTGCGTCGAGACGCTCGACCATGTATTTCTTGCCTCTGACGGCAACCTTGACCGTCGTATTTTCGTTACCGAACACCGACATGGGAACGGCGCCGTCAACCGAGGAAAGCGAAATTTCCACCGGCACATCGGAGATAACGCGGTCGACCTGAGGACTGTAGGTTATGGAAATAAAGAGCCATATTATCAGCGCAATAACAAAAGACAGGGCGAGAAGAAATTTGTTGTTGGCAAGCAGTTTGTTAAATTTGTTCATTTAAACCACCCCATACGCTTGAAAGGATTTTTGCTTTTTTTGCCCGCGTCGGCCGACTCTACTCCAGAAATGGAATTTTCAAGCTCGGTCTTAAGGGTGATGGCGTCGAAATCACGTTTGAGATTTCCCTTGCTTGCCACCGAAATGGTTCCCGTCTCCTCCGAAACCACAACAACGGTTGCATCGGAATTTTCCGACATACCGATTGCGGCGCGGTGACGTGTACCCAAAGCAAGTGAAATATTCGTATTCTTGGTAAGCGGCAAAATACAGGCGGCCGAATGAATTCTTCCGTCGCGAATTACCACGGCGCCGTCGTGAAGAGGCGCTTTGGGATAAAATATATTTTCAAGCATTTCACGGGAGACAATTGCGTCAACCGAGCTTCCGCTTTCCACAACGTCGTTTAAAATCGTCTTGTTTTCAAAAACTATGAGAACGCCCACCTTTGCCGACGACATGGAAACGCAGGCCTTACATACCTCTTCAATGCTTCTGCGTATGCTTTCCTGCGCCTCTTCGTCGGAAAGAGTCCGACCGAGAGAGCTGAGCTTGTTGCGCCCAAGCTGCTCGAGCACATGGCGAAGCTCGGGCTGGAACAGAACAATTAGGGCGAGAATTCCCACGCTCCAAACCGTTTGCAGAATGACCTTCATCATGGTCATATCAAGAAGATTTACCAGAAGATCGATGAGTACAAGAAAAACAATTCCCTTGAGCAGCTGACCCGCGTGGGTCTCTCTTACAAGCTGAATTGCTTTATATATAAGGAAGGTAAGAATGAGTATATCAAGCACATCCCCAAAGGAAATTCCCTTGAGAACGCCGAAGATATTATAAAACACTTCCGAAATTCCGTTTAATAAATGAGTCATTGTTTTCTCCGAATTTATAATTTTAAAAAGCACGGCATTTTTGGGCAGAAAAAACATTTTTTCATACCGCAGCCACGATAACACATTTGTAATATACATATATTTTAACACTAATTTTCAATATAATCAATACCAAAAAAAGAAATAAAATTATATATTTTTAATATTTTTTGTAAACAAAGCAACCTCATCGGGGCGGTTAAAAACCGAAAAACTCACCCTCACCGTTCCGTTCTTTAGGGTTCCGAGACTTTTGTGAGCAAGGGGCGAACAGTGAAGACCCGCGCGCACGGCAAATCCGCGGCGGGAAAGCTCGGCGGCAAGTTCCTCCGAGCGGGTGTCTGAAAGATTAAAACTGACGACGGGAGCGGTAGTTGTTTTTTCCGGGTCTTCCCCGTAAAGAATTACTCCGGGGATTTTACCGAGTTCTCGGTAAAGCATGGAGGCGAGCTTCTTTTCGTGAGAAAAAATACGTTCGACTTCTCTTGCCTTCACAAAGTCAATTCCCGCCGAAACACCGGCAATTCCGGGTAAATTCAGCGTGCCGCTTTCAAGTCTTTCGGGAAGGTCGTCGGGCTGGTAAAGAGTGTGTGAAAAATTTCCCGTACCTCCCTCGGTCAAAGTCCCCGAAAGTTCTCCGCCGCAAAGCAGCGCGCCGGTTCCCATGGGCGCATAAAGGCCCTTGTGCCCGGGAAGGCAAAGAAAGTCTATACAATCCCTTTCGGTGTTTATGTCAAGCACCCGCCGATTGGGCGGCGTCGACGCAAAAGGGAATTTTCTTTTTTCTGCAAAGTCTGCCTATTTTTCCGACAGGCAAAATACACCCGCACACATTCGAGGCATGGGTGCATACCACAAGCCTTGTCCGCTCGTTCATAAGACTTTCAAAGGACTCTACCGTCCTCTTTTCGTCATAAAAATATACCTTTGCAACCTTTGTTATTACCCCCTTCTTTTTAAGCGAAAAAAGAGGGCGGGAAACGGAATTATGCTCGAAGGAGGAAATAATGACCTCGCAGTTTTCAAGTTCAAGACCTTTTATTACGGTATTCAAAGCCTCGGTGCAATTTTTGGTAAAAACAATTCTTTCGGGATTTGCAAAGCCGAAAAAATCCGCCAGCTTTTGCCGACAGGCATACACCGTATCGGCCGCCTTGACCGAAAGGGTGTGCCCGCTTCTTCCCGGGTTTGCCGAAAGAGCCGACATGGCGTAATCCGCCGCCTTAATGACCGAGAGCGGTTTGGGCGACGTTGTGGCGGCATTGTCAAAATATATCATATCAACGACCGCCGCTTCTTCCGAGAATTTTTATTCCCGCATCTTTAAGAATTTGCTCGGCAGCGTCGGCATCTCCGCTGACATATATGCTGTAACCGCAGCCCGCCGTATCAAGATTTCCAGGTGTTCTTTCGATATATGCCTTGAAGCCTTTTCCGCGCAAAAGCTCTCTGCCCTTGATGGCATAGGTAATGGAGCTGACCATTATAAGCTGTTTTTTCATTTGTCTCACCTCGTATCAATATCATTCTATGTCAAGGTCAGACAAAGGGGAATTTTAATTTTTGAAAATACAGCAAACGGCGTGAGCGGCAATGCCCTCTCCCCGTCCGGTAAATCCGAGGTGCTCCTCGGTGGTGGCTTTTATATTTACTTTATCGTCACCGCAGCCTATACAGTCGGCAACGGTCTTTTTCATCAAATCTATGTAAGGAGCAAGCTTCGGCGCCTGAGCGATCACGGTCGCATCGACGTTTGAAATTTCATATCCCATATTATACATACGATTTGCGGTATCTTTAAGCAGAATTTTGCTGTCGATATTTAAAAATCTGTCGTCGTTATCGGGATAAAGCTTTCCTATATCGCCGAGACCCAGCGCGCCGATAACGGCGTCGCAAATGGCATGAATAAGCACATCCGCGTCGGAATGTCCGTCAAGCCCTTTTTCCCACGGAATTTCCACTCCGCCGAGCATCAGCTTTCGGTTTTCGGCAAAAACATGAACGTCATATCCGTGTCCCACTCTAATCACCGATTTTCCTCCTTTCAAGTATCGTCCTCGCAATTTCAAGGTCGTCCGGGGTAGTTATTTTTATGTTTTCATAGCTCCCGTCGGTTAAAAAGACGTCAAACCCCGCGAATTCCATAACAGAACAGTCGTCGGTAAATTCCTCGTCGGAATTTTCCGCCTTTTCAAGAGCCTTTTTATAGAGCCTTGAATCAAAAACCTGAGGAGTCTGCACGGCATAGAGAAAATCACGCTTTGGGGTTTCCACCACGCGTTTTTCCACATTGACCCTCTTAACCGTGTCCTTGACCTTCACGGCCGGAGCGGCGCCGCCGGTTTCCTTGGCACGAAAAACGGCGTCGGCAATAATTTCATCGGTAACAAGGGGTCTTGCCCCGTCGTGAATTGCAAAAAAGCTGATGTCGGGTGAACAGGCCTTTACACCGTTTACAACCGACTCAAATCTGTTTTTTCCTCCCTCGACGACAGCCGTCACCTTGGATATTTCATACCTGTCGCAGAGATTTTGAATATCGGCAACGCTGTCCTTTTTACCGACGACAACAATGTCTCGGATATGCGGACAGCCGTCAAAGACCGATAGAGTCCTTGCAAGCACGGGAACGCCAAGCAAGTCGGCAAATTGCTTATCTCCTTTGAATCTTTCGCCCGACCCTGCCGCAACTACAACGGCCGCAACCTGCGACTCGATTTCGTCCACAAATGAATAATCAAGCTCAAAATCGGTTAATACTCCCATTTTAGCGTCGTTTCTCCCTTTTAATCGTTTTTGTAAGTGTAAATTTCATATTTTCCGCCGCCGTATATTGCCGCAGAAAGACTTGAATCGTCAAAAGTATAGTAATATTTACAGCCGTGTTTCTCAAGACGGGAAAGCACTTGATCGGTCGGATGACCGTAGCTGTTATATCCGAAGGAAAGCACCGCAGCCGACGGAGTCGTTTTGTCAAGAAACCTTTCGCCGGTTCCGTACTTGCTGCCGTGGTGTCCGACCGCAAGAATGTCGGTATCAAGATCAAACCCTTCGTTTAAAAGCATATTTTCTTCGGTGAATCCGTTGTCACCCATAAAAAGCGTTCTCACACCGCAAAACTCGGCCAAAAATGCGAGACTGCAATTTTCATCTTGGCCGTATGCCTTTTCAGGTACAAAAACCGTGATTTTTCCGCTGCCCAAAGCAAACCCGTCAAGACTTTTCGGAACAACAAGGTTAACGTTATAACGTGCTGCGGCGTCTTTGACAGAGTCGAAATATTCTTCGGCCTCCTGACCGTAAACCCTGTCGGACAAAACGACATTTTCAATCGGAATTTTTCCGAAAAGACCGAGCAGACCGCCCACATGGTCGCTGTGGCAATGGGTAATAAAAACGTATTTGACGCTGCCTGCGCCCTTATTTTTAAGTTTGTTATATGCCTCTATTCCTCCGCCGGATTCAAGGCCCGTGTCGACAAGAGCATATTCTCCGCCGCTTGAAACAAGAGTGCAGGAACCCTGCCCCACATCGAGAAAATCAATGACCGCTGCTGCGCCGTCCTTGCTGTTTGCAAGGCCGAAGGCGCGGGAAAAGCTCTGCCTCAGAGGCGCTCCTCCGACGGCAAAACAAACCGAAAGAACAGCAAGGCAAAAAATCACAAGGCAGACGGTTACCGTCTTTTTCCTTTTGAGCCTTTTCTGTTCGCCGTAGACCGTTCTGAGATCCATTGATGGCTTACCTTTCTTTTGTTATTTTTCATGTTTTTCGAGGAGACCTGCTTCTTTTTCCCGCCCTTTTCCGAGAAAGTCCGTTCATTTTTATCGGGCGGAACAAGACACTTTTCGCCGTATCCGATAAGTTCGGACCGGCCGGCAATTTTCAAAGCCTTTCTGACAATGTCATAGTTTTCCGGCTTAAAATATTGAAGAAGGGCGCGCTGCATTTTCTTTTCTTCGCGGGTTTTGGGCACAAAAACCGGCTCCATTGTATAGGGGTCAAGCTCGGTGTAAAACATGGCGGTGGAAATCGTTCCCGGAGTGGGATAAAAATCCTGAACCTGCTGCGGGTGTATGTGCTCACGCTTCAGAAAAAGAGCAAGCTCTATTGCGTCTTTCAGCGTACTTCCCGGGTGAGAAGACATGAGATAAGGTACAAGATACTGCTTAAGGCCCTCGTTCCTGTTGAATTCGTCATATTTTTTCTTAAAACGAATATAGCTTTCAATGTGCGGCTTGCCCATTTTGTCAAGCACGGCGGCGGAGCAATGCTCGGGAGCGACCTTAAGCTGTCCGCTTATGTGATATTTGACAAGCTCTCTGAAAAATTCTTCGTCGCTGTCCTCGAGCAGAAAATCAAATCTTATGCCCGAACGGATAAAGACCTTTTTTATGCCCTTTATGTTTCTCATGCTGCGGAGAATGTCGAGGTATTCCCTGTGGTCGGCCACAAGATTTTTACATGGCGCTGGTGCAAGACATTTTCTGCCCTTGCAAAGGCCCTGTTTAAGCTGTAAATCGCAGGAAGGGCGGCGGAAATTTGCCGTGGGGCCGCCCACATCGTGGATATATCCCTTGAAATGCGGATTTTTTGTCAGCTCTTCGGCCTCTTTGAGCACCGACTGCTTACTTCGGCAGGTAATAAATCGGCCTTGATGAAAGGCAAGAGAGCAGAAATTGCAGGCACCGAAGCAGCCGCGATTGTGAGTTATGGAAAACTCCACCTCTTTAATGGCGGGAACCCCTCCCTCGCTTTCATAAATCGGATGGTAATATCTCATATAAGGCAGCTCATACACCCTGTCAAGCTCGGGCTGAGTGAGCGGAGGCATGGGTGGATTTTGCACGAGAAATCTGTCGCCGTGCTTTTGAACAAGCATTTTGCCTCTTATGTGGTCGGCCTCGTCAAGCTCGATTCTCGCGGCCTTGGCATACTCCCTTTTTTCGTCTCTCACCTGCTCAAATGAGGGAACAAACTTGCCGGCGATCGGTTTATCGGAAAGATAGCAGGTTCCCTTTATGTCGGTCATGCTCTTTATGTCCTCGCCATTTCGCAGACGGTTGACGATTTCAACGGTTTGGTTTTCGCCCATTCCGTAAATGAGAATATCGGCGCCGCTTTCGACAAGTATCGACGGCCTGACCCTATCGTCCCAATAGTCGTAATTTGCAAAACGGCGGAGCGATGCCTCAAGCCCGCCGATAACAATGGGCACATCGGGATATATTTCTCTGACCTTTTTGCAATAGACCGTGACGGCGCGATCGGGGCGTTTTCCGGCCTTGTTGCCCGCCGAATAGGCGTCGTCGCTGCGGCGTTTTTTTGCAGCGGTATAGTGAGCCACCATGGAATCTATATTTCCCGAATTTATCATAAAGGCATATTTCGGGCGGCCGAAACGTTTGAAATCGGTATCGGTTTTCCAGTTCGGCTGAGCCAGAATTCCAACCCTGAAGCCCTCGGCCTCGATAACGCGGGAAATAATGGCGGTTCCGAATGTCGGATGATCCACATAGGCGTCCCCGGTTATGACGACAAAATCAAGCTCGTCCCAGCCCCGCTTTTCCATGTCCTCTTTGTTTATGGGTAAAAAATCTTTAATCATAATTCCTCTTTAACAGCAAATGGGTTGTAAGGAAACAAGCCAAACAACCCATATAAAATCATTCTTCGTCAAACGGCGGCTCGTCGGTTTCGGCCTCGGGTACAGCCCCCTGCTCGGCAGAGTCGTTTCCGTTCATTTTCATTTCCATATAGCGTTGCTTGGAAATCAGCACCTTTCGGGGCTTTGAACCCTCAAAAGGACCGACAATTCCCTTTTCCTCCATCATGTCAATGATTCGGGCGGCTCGGGCATATCCGAGTTTCAGCTTTCTCTGGAGCAGCGACGTTGAAGCCATTCCCGCTTCCACAACCGTTTCGATGGCGGCAGGAAGCATTTCGTCGCCGTCGTCGGATTCGTCGGAAATTCCTCCGCTCTTTTTGCCCTTTCCGCTTTCAACGGCCTGACGCTCGATTTCCTCGGAAATTTCCTCGCTGTACTGCGCCGAGTTGTCGTCGGCGGTTATATATTCCACTACGTCCTTAATCTCCTTGTCGGAGACCCAACAGCCCTGCACACGCAGAGGCTTCGCAAGACCAACGGGATAGAAAAGCATATCGCCCTTTCCGAGCAGCTTTTCGGCTCCCACCGTGTCGATAATGGTGCCCGAATCAAAACGGTTTGCAACCTTGAGGGCAATACGGCTGGGCACGTTGGCCTTGATAAGACCGGTCAGCACGTCAACCGACGGGCGCTGAGTCGCTATGACAAGGTTCATGCCGGCGGCTCTCGCCTTTTGTGCAAGACGGCAAATGGAGTCCTCAACCTCGCCCGGCGCCACCATCATAAGGTCGTTAAGCTCGTCAACCACAATAAGTATCTGCGGCATGGTGTCCATTTTCGGATTGATTCTCGCAAGGTCGTTATATGACTTGATATCTCTGACCTTATGCTCTCCGAAAAGCTTATATCTTTTTTCCATTTCGGTAACTGCCCAGCCCAGCGCTCCCGCCGCCTTTTTGGGGTCGGTCACAACGGGGACAAGCAAATGAGGAAGTCCGTCATAAACCTCAAGCTCGACGACCTTCGGGTCAATCATAAGCATTTTGACCTCTTCGGGAGAGGATTTGAAAAGAATGCTTAAAATGAAGCTGTTAATACACACGGATTTTCCCGAGCCGGTGGTTCCCGCTATAAGCAAATGGGGCATTTTCGCGAGGTCGGCCGTAATCACGTTTCCCGCAATGTCTTTTCCGACCGCAACGGTCAGGCGGCTTTTGGCGTCCTCAAATTTTTTGGAACCGATAATTTCTCTCAGCCGCACCGACGCAGTCGTTTTGTTGGGCACCTCTATTCCCACGGCAGCCTTGCCAGGAATGGGAGCCTCGATTCTCACGCCGACCGTGGCAAGATTAAGCGCAATGTCGTCCGAAAGATTGGTGATTTTGCTTATTTTAACTCCTGCGGCCGGCTGAAGCTCATATCTCGTAACCGACGGTCCGCGGCTTATGTTTATAATTCTTGTTTCGACGCCGAAGCTTTTAAGGGTATCCACAAGCAGCTCGGCGTTTTGCTTAAGCTCGTCGCCGATGTCGACCCCGTCGCCGGAAGTACCCTCCTCAAGCAGCGAAAGAGGCGGATAACGGTATTCCTTGGCAGATTCGGTCTCCACGGTAATTCCCGTTTTGTCGTCGGGAAGGCTCTCTGCCGCCTTTTCGGCTTTTTTCTCCGGCTTTTTCTCGACAGCCGCCTTTTTTTGCTCATGCACCGCCGTCTGCCTGTCGTTTACCGCGTCTTTTATTATGTCCTCAAGAGCCTTTGGCTGCTCAAGCTGCTGCTCGCGGGGCTGCTCTTGCGGTTGTTCCTCGGACACTGGCGCATGGCTTTCGGGGCTTTGCCCGTGAAAACCCTCAAGAGAAATATCATAGTCGGCGGGTTTCTTTTTGACATTTTCGATTTGGGGCATCGACGCCCTTTTCTCCGCACGCTGTTCCTCTCTGATCTTCTGCTCGTCTATAAAACGGCGGGTATTGTTCTTTATTTTATCGGCCGAGCCCGAAAAAACCTCGGCAATTTGCTTAAATGAAATTCCCGCCACAAAGAGGAAGATGATGACAAGCAGCAAAATAATAATAATCGCGGCTCCCGCCTTACTGAAAACACAGGCTGCGGGATAGCTCAAAATTCCTCCGAGCAACCCGCCGCCCGAAACACCTTTGCCGTAGCACGCCGTGAGAAAATCGCCGCTGATCGTATTGATTCCCTGTTCCAGCTGCACTGGTACACTCCGGCGCCGGATCTGATCCAGCACACCGCGCGCCCACACAGGCTGATGATCTCCGATCTTAAAATCATCCGTAACGGCATCCAAAATCTGCATTGGAACACCGTTCACGGACACTGCATACTGCAATCGGTTCTCTGTTGTCACAGGATTCGACGGCTGCATATAGAATTCCGCTTCATAATCCCCCGCCTGCATTTTCTTTTCTTCCATAAATCCTATATGATTAGCTGTTTCTTTTCCTTTTTATCGGGAGTAATGGAAGCAACATGCTTCGCTTGCCGCTGACTGTTATTCAGTGTCGGAATCTCTCGTATATGGTCTGCCCCGGAAGATTTACCCCTCTTTTGTTTTTGGGAATGTTGACAAGAGGTGGGGTGTATTCTTTCCGTTTTTTCCACCCGGTTGATACTTCCGCTCAACTTGAATTCTCCATCCGTTATATGGAACTCCGATTGCAAAATATCTCTTGCCATTGCTTTCGCTTCCATCTGCAAGGCTGCATAGCCGAAATCATGTGACGACATCGGCGCCGATTGCCGTGCCTTGATGCTGTCACCCAGTTTTTCTGCCAAGTCCCTGAACTCATATTCGTAACTGAACGGATGAAAATAGTCCGCCGCTACATGACCGGCATACCCGTTTTCCGAAATATAAAGCAGAGAGGCAACATCATAATTGCGTGGAGAAATGCCCAGATTGAAATCTTTGGTTAACCGGTCAAAGTTGTT
>URYV01000038.1 GCA_900552285.1 uncultured Oscillospiraceae bacterium | reverse complement strand
AAACTGATATTACTAGTATGTTATATAGTTTGCTTACTTTTTATCGCCCCGGCCGCCCAGATCCACCAGCACGCCGCCCTTGGCGGTGCGCCGGGCGGTATAGCCCAGCTCTTCAAAGGCCCGCTGCACCCAATCTGCCGCACGGGCCGTGAAGCCCGTGGGGCTATCGATGGCCAGCAGCTCCATGGCCTGCCGGGCGGCGTATTCTGCATAGGTACGTTCCATGATCCATTCCTCCGTATTAAATATATGTGGTATAGCGGTTTTTCCTCAGAAGCGGCGCAGGAAGATGAAGGTCACGCCCATGTTCTCCCGCTCCAGATCCCGGTCCTGCCGCAGATGGGGATACTGCTGCAAGGCCCGGCGGGTGGTCTCATCGAAGATGGTAAACCGTTCCCCCGGCACCACAGCGGCGATGCGCCCCTTCTCCTGCTGGGCCAGCAGATACTTTCGGCTGGCGGTGCGGATGCGCCCGCCCTTACCGGAGGAGCCGTACCCGTGGATCAGCTTCAGCAGCGGTGCCAACGGTATCGCCCACGACCTGATCGATCGGTTCGGGGATTTTGCGGCGGTGCTGGAGGCCAGTGAGGAGGAACTGTGCACCGTGGAGGGCGTAGGCCCCTCTACTGCCCGGATGCTGCATCTGCTGCCCCAGATCAGCCGGTACTATGGCCGCAGCCGCACCAGCACCACTCGCTGCATCAAGACCACCGAGCAGATGGGCAGCTACCTGATGGCAAAATTTGCGTGGTCGGACTACGAGCGCGCCATGCTGGTCAGTCTGGACAGCCGCAAGCGGGTGCGCGCCGCCGTCTGGCTGCGGGAGGGCACCTCCGACCGGGTCAGTCTGGATATCAAGAACGTGGTGGCTGCCGCCATCAAGGGCGGTACGGACGCCGTGGTGCTCTGCCACAACCACCCCAACGGGGTGGCGCTGCCCTCGCTGGAGGATATGGACGCTACCGGCAGCATTGCCCGGGCGCTGGGGCTGGTAAATGTGCACCTGCTGGACCACTTTATCCTGACCGACACCGAGTATTTTTCCATGCGGGACGCCAACCGCCTGCCTATCTACGATTTCAAGACCGGCACGCTGTTCTGGCCGTAAAACAAAAAACTGTTTACATTATAAATTGTGCGTGCTATAATACAACTTGAAGCAACAACGGATTGTGGTTATACGCACGGAAGGGAGAAAACGATGGCAGAGGGAAAATTTGAACTGGTGTCGAACTATGCCCCCACTGGCGACCAGCCTCAGGCGATCGCGCAGCTGGTGGAGGGGGTGCAGCGGGGTGACCGCTGCCAGACCCTGCTGGGCGTGACCGGCAGCGGCAAAACCTTTACCATGGCCAACGTCATTGCCCAGTGCAACCGCCCCACGCTGGTGCTGGCGCACAACAAAACGCTGGCGGCACAGCTGTGTACCGAGTTCCGCTCGTTTTTCCCCAACAATGCGGTGGAGTACTTCGTCAGCATACACTGAACGCACAAGCCCTCCTCCCAAGGGAAAAACTCCACTTTGGAAAAGTCCCGCTGCTTCTTTTCCGTGGCCTCCTGGATGGCCCAGCGAAAGACTTCCTTTGTCACAAACTCCGGCAAACGGATCAGGGAGATCCACTGAAAGTCCTTTTTATGGGCGTAATCCACCCCGCAAACACCTTCCTGCCACCAAAGCCCCTCCAAGGGCGGCACCACATAATCGATCCTGGATCTGGGCCTTGACCTCCTCCTTGGAGCGGTTGCCGGAATCCTGCCAGGACTGGCTGTAGGTGATGTCGTGGGGATACATGGTGTTGAGGGCGTCCCCGGTGCCCAGGTAGAGGCACACGCAGGTGGAGACCGTCACCAGCACCATGGTGGACAGAATACAAATTGAGGCAAGCCCGGCGCCGTTGCGCTTCATGCGATAGGCCATGGAGGACACCGATATAAAATGATTTTTCTTATAATAATAGCTCTTGTTCTTCTGAAGCAGACGGCACAGCGCCACCGAGCCCGAGATCATGAGCAGATAGGTTCCCGCAATTACGGCCATCACGGCGAAAAAGAACCAAGACATGGCCGTTAAGGGGTCCTCGATGGTGATGGCGGTGTAATATGCCCAGCCGATAAGCGCGATGCCGAGAACGGCAAAGATAACATTACCTTTAGGCGGCTTTTCCCCCGCCCGCTCGCTTTTCAAAAGGGTGACGGTTTTGGAAAAGAGGATTTGCCGCGCACCGTTTAGGAAAACGAGCACAAATCCGATTGCAAAGGTCAGCGCCGTTTTAAGAACCGCCGTAATGTCTATGCCGAAATCAAAATCGGTTTGCCCGCCCACAATGCGTATAAGACCGAGCTCGGCAAATTTCGAAAGGGCGATGCCGAGCACCAGCCCGACGGCGAGCGAAAGCAGCGAGACAAAAAAATTTTCGAAAAAATTCACGCCCGCAAGCTGCTTTTTATTCATGCCGAGAACGCCGTAAAGGCCGTATTCCTTCTGACGTCTTTTGACTATAAAGGAATTTGTGTAAAACAGAAAGAGGCAGGAGAAAAAGGCAAGCACGACGCAGCCGAAGGACAGCGTACCGTGAATAGCCTCGCCTCCACTAAGGGCGTTTATGCGCTCGCTTCCGGCGAGAAAGAACATAATATAGTTCATTATGACCATGCCGCAAAAGGCACATATATACGGCGCATAAAGCCGCTTATTCTTTTTTATGCCGTCAACCGACAGCTTAACATACATTCCCTTTTTCATGCCCGTTCACCCTCGGCGCAGAGAAGGGTCAGCGTGTCGGAGATTTTCTGATAAAGCTCCCGATCGGTGTCTTGCCCTCTGTAAATCTGATGAAACACCTGTCCGTCCTTTATGAAAAGCACCCTGCCGGCCGTGCTTGCCGCCTTTACCGAATGGGTAACCATAAGCACGGTCTGACCGAGACGGTTGATTTCCGAAAAAAGCCCGAGCAGCTCGTCGCCCGACTTCGAATCCAGCGCACCGGTGGGCTCGTCGGCCAACACGATTTTGGGACTTGTTATGACGGCGCGTGCCACCGCCACACGCTGCTTTTGACCGCCCGACAGCTCATAGGGATATTTTTTCATAAGCTCGGTAATGCAAAGGCGGTCGGCAATGGGGCGAAGCTTTGCGCTCATTTGCTTGTAATTTTCCCCTTTAAGCACGAGGGGCAGAAGAATGTTGTCCTCGGCCGAAAAGGTGTCGAGAAGATTGAATTCCTGAAAGACAAAACCGAGATTGTCCCGCCGAAATGCGGCCATTTGAGATTCCTTAACGGTCGAAAGGTCCATGGAATCCAAAATCACCCGTCCCGACGTCGGACTGTCAAGGGCGGCAAGAATGTTTAGCAGGGTGGTTTTTCCCGAGCCCGACTCGCCCATTATGGCGACATATTCCCCCTTTTCCACCGTGAAATTAACGTTTTTAAGGGCCTCGACCTTGTTTCCCCCGAAACGGGAAGAATAGGTCTTTGCAAGCCCGCTGACTTCCAAAAAGCTCATATGCTTTCCTCCTTTTCTGACCTAATTTTAACAAAAAGGGGAAAGCAAAAACAATCGAATTGTCTTACATTTCCCTTGTCATTTCTTACATTTCGGTAAGATTTTATTCGTCTTTTAAAAGCTTTTTCGCAAATTTAAGCTTGAAAACCGTGCCCTTTGAAACCTCCGAAACGGCCGATATGTCAATTCCGAGATTTTTGCATATCTTTCCGCAGAGGAAAAGTCCGATACCGCTGGAATGCCGCTCACTACGCCCGGTAACGCCCGTGTATCCCCTTTCGAAAATACGCGGAAGATCCTCGGGGGCTATGCCTATTCCGCTGTCCTCCACGAAAAGGCTGTCGTCCTTCGCATATATTTTAACGCCGCCCTTTTTGGTGTATTTAACGGCGTTGGAAAGCAGCTGCTCAAGCACAAAGCACAGCCATTTTTCGTCGGTGACGACCTGCATTTTTGTGGGAGTAAAAGCAAGGGACAGCTTTTTGTCGATAAATTCGGCGGAAAAGCTTTTCACCGATTTTTTGATAAGCCCGTCGAGATCGTGAGGCGAAAAAACATAGTCGGTGGACTCGCTTTCGAGCCGCAAAAAGGTCATGACCATTTCCACATACCGTTCAATGCGGAAAAGCTCGGAGCAAAGCCTGCGGGAAAGGGCGCTGTCCTCCCCCTCGAGAGCGAGCTTCATGGCGGCAATGGGGGTCTTTATTTGGTGCGCCCAAAGGGTGTAATATTCCACCGTATTGTTAAAACGCAGGTCGTCCCGCGCGGTGATTTCCTCGATTTTATCCTTAAGCGACAGAATTATTTTTTCATAGTCCTCTTCAATGGGATTTTTGGCCGGCGGCAGAGCGCAAAGCTCGGAAAAGTCCCTGCCCGCAAAGGCCGAAAGCTCCTTATGTTTCTTTGCAAACCGCCGAAACCCCACAAAAACAAAGCAAATTCCGAACAGCAAGCACACCCCCGCGGGGTACAGAACCGCCCTGAGCGGCAGCTCATAAAGAAAAAACGCAAGGGTAAAAATCCCGCAAAACAGCAGAAATGCGAGACAGAAAAAGAGCTTTGGTTTAATATATTCAAAAAACAGCTTCATTTTTATTCCTTCAAAACAAAAAAATTCAGTCCCCGACGGTATATCCCATGCCGAATTTTGTGACGATAAATCGGTCAAGCCCCGCCGCCGTCAGCTTTTTTCTCAGGCGGTTGACGTTGACAGTCAAGGTGTTTTCGTCCACAAACTGGTCGGTCTGCCAAAGGGTTTCCATGAGCCTTTCGCGGCTGACCACCTTGCCTCGGTTTTCCATGAGACAGAGAAGTATGCGGTATTCGTTCTTGCTCAAGGGGATTTTTTGACCCTTAAAGCTCAGGCTTGCTTCGTCCTTGTTGAGTACGGCGCCGCCGTGTTCTATAAGGGCGGTCGGCTCGGAAAAATCATAGGTTCGCCGCAGCAGCGCCTGAACCTTGGCCATAAGCACCCGCCCGTCAAAGGGCTTTGTGACAAAATCGTCGGCCCCCATGTTGACGGCCATGATAATATTCATGTTGTCGGCGGCGGCGGAAATGAATATTATGGGCACCTTGGATATTTCGCGGATTTTTCTGCACCAATGAAAGCCGTCGTAAAAGGGCAGCCCTATGTCCATAAGCACAATGTGAGGGGAAAAGGCGGCGAATTCGGCCGTAACATCGGAAAAATCCTCGCAAAGTTTAACCTCAAATCCCCATGCCCTGCCAAGCTCCGCCACGGCGTTTGCAATGCCGGCGTCGTCCTCGGCTACAAAAAGTTTATACATACCCTCACCTCAAAATCATATTATCACACTCGGCGGCAAAAGGCAAGAAGCGCCCCGGGGTTATTTCGAAACGGAAATTTAATTTTCCGTCAAATATGTCCCGATTCCAAAAGCCGCCTTTTCAATACATTTCGTCACATACAAAAACACAGCCGCTGCAATCCGCAAACGGCTGTGTCTTTTGGTTTTATCTTTTGCCGCCGTCTTTAAAACGGCGGTGAGAAAGGATTTTTCCCGATTTATTTAATGGGAAGCTTATCGATCTTCTTAACCGCATATTGCAGAACGGCCAGCGCGTCGGTAACGCTGATACCGGCGGTTCCGTCAACATCGGCGGCCTTGAGATACTTGTCGGCAAGGGTTATTTTGCCCACCGAATGCTGAAGAATCATAAGCGCGTCGGTAACGGTGACGTCTCCGTCGCCGTCAACGTCTCCGTAGGTGGTCTCGTCGACGGGCACGGTGGTGAGTCGGTCATAATCGGCTCTTGCCGCGGTGAGAACGCCGTCCTTTTCGATGACCGCGTCGGGATATTTTCTCAGCAGAGCCTCTTTTGCGGTTTCGGCAAACTCGATGATCGAGCCCTTGTCAAGGACATTGTCTCTGTTGACCTCGCCGATATAGTCAATAACCTTGTCGAGCTGAGCAAGCTTGACGTCGGCCGACTCGGAGGCGGAAGCCATCTTCAGAGCCTTTTGAGCCTTTTTAAGCTCTTCGGTGGCGTTTTTGAAGTTGACCGGCTTTGCGGCGTCGCCTGCCGCGACAATGGCCTCGGCATTCGCGATTGCCTTTGCCATTTCAAAGCCGCTTTCAATCGTCATGATGCTGAACTTGGTCTTTTTGGCCTTTTCGAGAGCCGCGTTAAACTCGGTCAGATCGTTCTCGGCCTCGGCGGTTCTCTTAATATAAAGAACGTCGGAGGACTTGGTCTTGACGGCGACGCCTCTGTTCATGAGATAGTTGCCGTTTGCGGTGACCGATGCGGCGCCGGAGGCAAAGCTTATCTCATAGGTGTCGTCCTCGTTGAGACCCTTAAGCTTGATATATTCGGTGCGCTCCACTCCGTTGCGGTTGTAAACCATGGCAAAACCGCTGTGTGTGTCGCGGTCAAGATAACCGTAGGAATAGAACTCGTTGCGGGAGAAGGTCTCCTTGGTGAGCTGATAGATGTCGTCATAATAATACTGACTGATGTTTCTCCACTCGGCAAGCAGTCCCTTAAGCTTATCCTTCTGAGTACCCGACAGCTGAAGCGGGTCATACTGAAGGACAAGGCACTGACGGTAGCCCGAACGGAGGGTGTATTCGTCGACGGTGGTGAGGCTTTCGGCCGAGTTTGCGCCGGTGAAGGGCAGCCAAGAAGCAAGATTGAAGTTTGCAACCTGTTTTGCCACCATGTCGTTGTGGTTATAGTCGCTGGGGTGGAGGGAAACGGCAAGTCTCATGGATTCGAGATCGAGACGGTGTCCGCCCGAAGCACAGGAATCCAGCAGCTCGACCTGATCAAGCTCGATGAGGTATTTCCAATAGTCATAGTGACCCTGAACGCACTTGTTCTCGGTCATGCCGGTGCGCTCGGGATGAGAATTGTTGTAGAGGGTGTAGTAGATTTCCGAACGACCCAGGTTCATGTCCTCGCGGTAGACGGAAATTCCGCCCTCGGTGAGCACCTTTGCGATTTGGGTCTTGAGCCATGCTCTGCACTCGTCGTTGCCGATGTCGAGCTGGCGGTAGTAAGGAACATTGGGGTCCTGATAGGCCGACTCGTTTGCCTCGCCGTAGCCTATAAGCCATTCGGGCTTGACGCAGGAATCGGCAAGCGCCTCGCCGTCGGTATAGGACATACCCACGCGCTCGGGCTCGAACCAAAGCAGCGTCTTAACGCCGTTTTCGTTGGCGGTTTTGGAAATTTCGCTGAATTTGTCGGGGAAACGCTCGGTGTCGGGAGTCCAGTTACCGGTATTTCTCCAATCCTTGGTGCCGTTTGACTCATAGCAGGGATACCAGCCCGCGTCCATCCACCACACGTCGATGTCGACGCCGGAGGTCACATAGGCCAGAATGGAGTTTTTCTGATTTTCGGTGTTTGCATTGAGCATTTCGTTGTAGACAATGGAGGTAACGCCGGCCACGAAGGGGTCGGTGAGGTCCTTGCCGTTGTCGCGGTACATATTGCAGTCGATGAACCAGCTTCTCCAAAGGTTTCTTGCGCGGTCGATGTCGCGGCCGTCATAAAGCACCATGGCGGTGAGGGGGGTTCTTGCCACCTCGCCGGGCTTTATGAGCGAGCTGAAAACCTTCTGCTTGTCGGAGAACTTGGTCACACCGTTTGAATATTCAAAGTCGGTCTGCCAGGTGGAGGACCAGCCCACGGCAATGAGAGCGCCCTTGTCGCCGTATTCCAGGTTATAGTAAGGGAAGGCCTCGTCGGTTCCGCGGCCGTTGGCCGGAGAATCGGTCACGGTCTGACCCTCGGCGATTTCCACCTTGTCGGTGCGGTAGGGAGCCTCTCCCGCCTCAAAGTCGGAATTGTTGGTGAGGATGGTGGGATTTTCACCGTTGAATTCATATCCGTTGCAGCCGTAGAAGTTGGAAACGATGGGAGAATCCTCGGTTCCGGGATTGGTGACATAAACCGTCCACTCAAAGGCGGCATATTCGGGATAGAACGCGGTTTTAAGCACAAACTGAAGGCCGCTCTTGTGGTTTATCGTGGTGTCGGTGGTCTCGCAATGGTGCTGTTCGTCGGTCGTGGTGTTGCGGGAGGCAACGGTGAAATCGGGAGACGGGAAGCCGGTATAGCTGTCGTCGCCAATATTAACCGACGAGGGAAAGGAAGAAAGATCGGCCAGCATATTCTTATAGGTAAGCTCGGCTCTCTGCTTTTCTGCGGGAGAAACGTCGGCGGTTTTCTTCTCAAAGGACACTTCCTCGGTGGGTGTGTCGAGATAGCTGTCGGCGGAATTTACAAAGGTCAGCGAAACGTTGATGAGACCCTTGTTGGGATTTCCGTCGAGATAGTAATAGCCGTACTGAGAGCCGTTGGCCTTAACGCCCTTAAGACCCTCGGCCACAAAGACATATTCGCCGGCCGGGACAATTCCGCCGAGGTCGAATTTGACCTGAGTGCCCTCGGCTTCGCCGGTGACGGTGGCGATGGGCTTATTCTGAAGAGAGCGGACATAAGAATAGGTGAAATCATAGAGATAACCGTTTATCTTGTCCTCGGAGCTTTCCTTGGCAATCGAAATTTCGGAAAAGCCCTCCTTGACGTTAAAGCGGACGCCGATTGAGGCCTCGGCCGAAACCGAGATGTTGCCCGAAGGATTGCCCTCGGAATAAAGCGCCTTTTTAACGCCGTTCACCTTGGGCGAGCCGGTGTAAAGGGTGGGCTCGATCCAGTCGCAGTAGTCGTTGTAGTGATCGCCCTCAACATCGGAGGTGCGCATGGTGAGCGTCTGAGCTCCGGCGGGGATTATGCAGCTTATGCGCTCCATGTCGCCGGGAGCCATAATGGCGGTGTCCACAAGGGTCTCGCCGTCGACAATGACCATGCACTGAAGCGAGCCGCCCACGCCGTTGGCACGGATGAGCGAGGCATTGTCGTCCTGTCCCACGACGGCCGAAAAATAGGTGTAGGTTTTATCAAGCTTTGCCAAGTCGATGCTGACGTCGGCCACATTGGGCTTGTTGCCGGCAATTTCCGGGCGGATGACAAAACCCTCCTCCGACATGACGGCCTGATCGCCCACCGAAAGGCGGGTATCCCTCGTGCCGATGCCGCGGTTTATGTTGTATTCCTTCTGTCCGGTAACCGAAAGGTCAAGATCCATGACCTTGGTACCGATAACTTCCGAAGCTTTCGTTTCGGGAGCGGCCGAGGCACAGGAGATCGCCGACAGCGAAACGGCTGCGGCAAGGAAAACGCCCAGGCTCTTTTTTAACAAATTACCCATATAATTCCTCCATAAAATATAATTTGCCTTATGGCCCTATTATATAGTATTTCTCAAATGTTTTCAAGCAGTATTGTGAAATTTCAATCCGAATTTACGCAAAATAAAAGGCCCTTTTAATGATTTTTTCCAAAAATACGCAGTTACTGCAATATTTTGCAAAGAAAAATCAAAAACGGCCTTGAATTTCAATGTGTAATTTAATATCCCGTCGCTCCCGAAAGGGAATCGTCGTTGAACACCCAGTCCCTCACAATGACGGTCTCATAGTCGGTGGAGCTGCGGCGGATGACCACCCTGTCGATACCGGCGTTTATTATCATGCGCTTGCACATGGAGCATGAGTTCATGTTGTTGACCAACTCCCCGCTTTCGGCCTCGCGGCCGGCAAGATACATGGTGGAGCCTATCATCTTGTCTCTCGAGGCGCTTATAATGGCGTTTGCCTCGGCGTGAACCGAACGGCAGAGCTCATATCTCTCGCCTCTCGGAATCTGCATTTTCTCCCTGAGGCAAATTCCGAGGTCGATGCAGTTTTTACGCCCTCTCGGCGCGCCGGTATATCCGGTGGAAACGATCTCGTCGTTTTTGACGATTATGGCGCCGAAATTGCGGCGAAGGCAGGTGCCCCGCTCGAGAACGGTCTCGGCAATGTCAAGATAATAATTGTTTTTATCGGTTCTTTGCATATTCGTTCCTCCTCATTTAAGCCGAAAGGGGCTTTGCACTTCGGAAAGCTATGACATAAACATTTTAATTTATTCGGCAAGAATTTTCAAGTCATATTTACAAAATTTTATAAACAGCCTGACAAACAAGATAAATCACCGGCTGGTGGAGAATGTAGATCGGCAAAGCGTGGCGCCCCACAAGGGCGAAAAAGGGCACGGGATTTTTTCTGAAAAAGCCGGGAAGCCCGTTTTTAAACATTCGGCAGAAGAAAAAGCCGGCAAAGAAAATGAAAAACCACGGCAGCAGCGGGAAATAGTCGGCAGAGGCGAAATCCTTTGAGGGAAAACCGAAAAGCCACATAATATTCCCCGAATAAAAACTCTCGGGAAGGGCGATTTTAAACCCGAAAAGACCCCAGTAGCCGTGCTCGGTGTTGTATAAAAACGGGACGAGCAAAGCGTTTATCACAAATCCCACAAGGGCGGGGCATTTTAAAAGAACGGGCTTTAAGGCCGAAAGGGCAAGCCAACACACGGCAAGCAGATGAATTATTCCGAACACCACAAAGCAGTCGAAACCGAAATTGCTGCTTATAAACCACGTTGCTCCCGAAAGGGCGGCGGCAACGCAGACAAGTATGACCGTTCGCTTCCATGGGTTTTTCGAAAAATTTCCGCACATTCCCGAAATGAAGATAAATCCTGCGGCGAAAAAGGGTTCGGCAGGCAGGAAAAAGTTTATAAGGTCTCCGAAGAATCCTATCGACAGAGTTTCAAAGCAGGTGTAAAAAGCATGAAAAAAGACCATGCAGATAACGGCAAAGCCACGTATTTCGTCAAGCAGAAAATAGCGGCCGGCAAGGGGCTTTCTTTTCATCAAAGCACCTCGCAAAGGCGGTCACAAAGGAGAGCAAGCTCGGCAAGATCAAGCTCCTCGATTCTCGCAAGGGGGCTTTTGCCCATGCTCTCAAGAATTTCGGCCACGTCGGCTTTTTTGACGGCAAGCACCGCCGAAAGGGAATTTTGCAGGGTTTTACGCCGCTGGCAAAAGCCCGCATTGACCGTTTTCATAAAAAGGTCGCGGTTTTTGACCTCAACGGGAGGGGTTTTATAGGGCGTCAGCTTCATAACCGTGCTGTCGACCTTGGGCGCCGGGAAGAAGGAACCGGCCGAAACGCCGAAAAGGATTTCGCTTTTCGCAAGAAATGCCGCTCCCACGGTTATGGCACCGCTCTTGCGGCTGCCCACCGGGGCGGTTATGCGCTCGGCAAACTCCTTTTGCACCATAACGGTCATCGACTCAAATCCCAAATTGCTTTCAAGCAGCGTCATAACGAGATTTGTGGAAATATTATAAGGAAGATTGGCGCAAACAAACACCCTTTTTCCGCCGAATTCGGTTTTGATTATCTCGGCAAGGTTGAGCTTCAAGGCGTCGCCCTCT
>URYV01000037.1 GCA_900552285.1 uncultured Oscillospiraceae bacterium | reverse complement strand
CTTTAAATGATTATACCAAGGGAGGCTTTTGCTGCACAAAACTTCTCAATTTACATCAAGCGCTTAAGTCAAGGGAGGCTTTTTGCCGCGCAGAACTTCTTGGTTTCTGTCTGGCGCCTAAGGCGAGAGAGGCAGAGTCATGCGGCGCTTTTTCACGAAAAAAGCTTTTTTATTTTTTCTCTTGCCTTTTGCGGAAAATGTGTTATAATAGATATTAACAAAGGGGAGCTTGTGCAAAGCAGGCTGAGAAAAGGTGTGTTCCTTGACCCTGAACCTGATTTGGATAATGCCAACGTAGGGACATATCTTTTACGGGATTTTTGCGGGCATGTCCTTTCGGGCGTGCCCTTATTTTTTTGAAAAGAGTGATTTTATGCTTGGAAAATATCTTGAAAAGGTCAGAGAAAATGCACCGATAATTCACAATATCACAAATTATGTTACGGTTAACGACGTGGCAAACATCATTCTTGCTTGCGGAGCCAGCCCCATAATGTCGGACGAGCCGGAGGACGCCGCCGAAATTACGGGACTTTGCGGCGGGCTTAACATCAATATCGGCACGCTTAACAAGCGTACCATTTCGGGAATGTTCTCGGCCGGCAAAAGAGCCGAGGAGCTGTCCCACGTTCTTGTGCTCGACCCTGTGGGGGCGGGAGCCTCAAAGCTTCGCACAGACACGGCCGTCGGGCTTTTGAACGAGCTTAAATTCACGGCGGTCAGGGGAAACGTTTCCGAAATAAAGACTCTTGCAGGAGGCGGCGGAACCACCAAGGGAGTGGACGCAGACATGGCCGACGCGGTGGACGAGTCAAATCTTGACGAGTCGGTGAAGTTTGTAAAGGCTTTTGCGGCGGCTCACGGCTGTGTTGTTGCCGTGACGGGCGCAATCGATCTTGTGGCCGATAAAGACCGCTGCTTTGTCATCACAAACGGCCGCCCCGAAATGGGAAGAATAACCGGAACCGGCTGCCAGCTTTCGGGCCTTTTGACGGCATTTCTCGCGGCGAACCCCGAAAATGCACTCGAGGCTGCGGCTGCGGCTGTCTGTGCCATGGGTCTTGCGGGAGAAATCGGGTTTGAAAACCTTAAGGAGGGCGAGGGCAACTCAACCTACCGAAACCGTATAATCGACGCCGTTTATAACATGAGCGGCGATGAGCTGGAAAGAGGCGCAAAATATGAAATTCGATAGAAAAAAGCTGCTGCTTTATGCAGTCACCGACCGCTTTTGGCTTGACGGACGGCGGCTTTACGACGTTGTTAATGAAAGCCTTGACGGCGGAGTGACGTTTTTACAGCTTCGGGAAAAGGAGCTTGACAGCGAGGATTTTCTTTCTGAAGCAAAGGAGATAAAGGCTCTTTGCAGAGAATATGACGTGCCGTTTATAATAAACGACAATGTGGAAATCGCAAAGAAGATCGATGCCGACGGGGTTCATGTCGGACAAAGCGACATGGAGGCGCTCGACGTCAGAAAGACGCTTGGTCCCGATAAAATCATCGGAGTGTCGGCGTCCACCGTGGAACAGGCATTAAAGGCTCAGGCTCACGGAGCCGATTATCTCGGGGTGGGGGCGGTTTTTGCCACCGGCTCGAAGGACGACGCAAAGCGTGTTTCCTTTGAAACCCTTAAGGAAATTTGCGATGCCGTGGACATTCCGGTGGTCGCCATCGGCGGGATAACCGAGCAAAACGTCGCCTTGCTTTCGAAAAGCGGAATCTGCGGCGCGGCGGTCATAAGCGCCATTTACGCCAAGGACGACATAAAGCTTGCGGCAAGCCGTCTTAAAGAGGCCGTGGCAAAAGCAGTTTCGGAGGAATGACATGATAAAGGGAGCGATTTTTGACGTCGACGGAACGCTTATCGATTCCATGGGAACATGGAAAAACCTTGCCACACGTTACCTTGAGACCATGGGAAAAACCGCCGACGAAAGCTTAAACGAGCAGCTTTATAAAATGAGCCTTGAAGAAGGCTCGGAGTTTTTAAGGCAGCACTATCTTCCCGAGCTTTCGGCAAAGCAAGTGTGCGACGGCTTTACCGGGCTGCTTCGGAATTATTACGAAAACGAGGCGGCCGAAAAGGAAGGCGCGGCAAAGCTTCTCGAATATTTGAGCGAAAACGGCGTAAGGTCGGTTATTGCCACCTCCGGTGTGGAAAAGTATGCGAGAACGGCCCTCGAAAAACTCGGACTTATGGAATTTTTCGAAAGAATATTTACCTGCACAGAGGTCGGGGAGGGCAAAAGCTCTCCTCTCATATATGAAAAATGCGCCGAATTTTTGGGGACAAAGCCGGAGGAAACTCTGGTTTTCGAGGATGCTCCCCATGCGGTGGAAACGGCCAAAAAGGCCGGCTTTATAACGGTGGGAGTCTACGACGAGGTAAACGCGCCCGCCTTTGAACAAATAAAAAAGACTGCGGACAAGGCCCTTTACAGGCTGTCGGATTTCAGACTTTTTTAGATAAATTTAATATGAGCGGCAGATCGGGGGCACCACTTTCTGTCGCTATATAAAATCCGTGCTGTATGAAAGGAAGTATTTTTATGAGAACAGCATTGACAATCGCCGGAAGCGATTCCAGCGGAGGCGCCGGTATTCAGGCAGATATTAAGACCATGACGGCAAACGGCGTTTACGCCATGTCGGCCGTTACGGCTCTTACCGCCCAAAATACAACCGGCGTTTCGGACATCATGAACGCGACTCCCGAGTTTCTCGCTCACCAGCTTGACAGCGTCTTTACCGACATTTTCCCCGACGCGGTCAAAATCGGCATGGTTTCGAGCAAGGAGCTTGTTGCGGTCATAGCGGAAAAGCTTCGGGAATATAAGGCGAAAAACATCGTGGTCGACCCCGTAATGGTGGCAACCTCGGGCGCACGTCTTATAAGCGAGGACGCAATCGGCAGTTTAAAGCAGCTGCTTTTTCCCCTTGCCGACATTCTCACACCCAACATCCCCGAGGCCGAAGAACTGACCGGACTGAAAATCACCTCTCCCGAGGATATGATTACGGCTGCCAAAGCCATAAGCGAACAATATGACTGTGCCGTCCTTTGCAAGGGCGGGCATCACATGAACGACGCAAACGACCTGCTTTATAAAAACGGCGGGTATAAATGGTTCAACGGCAGACGTATCAACAACCCCAACACCCATGGAACCGGGTGCACCCTCTCGTCGGCTATCGCCTCGAATCTCGCAAAGGGATTTGACACCGAAACGGCCGTCGGACGCGCCAAGGAATATATTTCCGGCGCTCTTGAGGCAATGCTCGATTTGGGTAAGGGAAGCGGCCCCCTTTGTCACGGTTTTGACATAAAGGGCGAATATTCAAGGGAGAACAACTGAAATGGAACAGAAAAAAACATCGCTTTTTGAAAACGGACTTATATGGTTCGGTGCGGCGGTATCGCTCGCCGAAATTCTCACGGGAATGAGCTTTTCAAGCCTCGGCATGGGAAAGGGCATTGCTGCTGTTGTTATAGGACATGTTATCGGCTGCGTTATGCTTTTCCTTGCCGGAGTTATCGGCGGAAAAATGCGCCTTTCGGCCATGGAGACCGTCAAGGCAAGCTTCGGAAGTAAGGGCGGACTGCTCTTTTCGACGCTCAACGTCCTTCAGCTTGTGGGCTGGACGGCCATCATGATTTATGACGGAGCTCTTGCCGCCGACGGCATATTCGGCACCGGCCGCATTTTGTGGTGTGTCGTCATCGGCGCCCTCATAATCCTTTGGATCATGGTGGGAATTTCCAACCTCGGCAAGATAAACACCGTGGCCATGGCCGCTCTCTTTATACTGACGGTCATTCTCTGCAAGGTTATTTTCTTCAGCGGAAACGTGCTCACTCCCGCTGCGGAGCAGGCGCTGTCCTTCGGCGGAGCGGTCGAGCTTTCGGTCGCCATGCCGCTTTCCTGGCTGCCCCTTATAAGCGACTACACCCGCGAGGCCGAAAAGCCGGTTAAAGCCACCGCCGTTTCGGCAATCGTCTACGGAATTGTGAGCTGCTGGATGTATATAATCGGAATGGGCGCCGCCATGCTGACCGAGGGCTCCGACATCGCCGAAATCATGGTTAAGGCGGGACTCGGCGTTGCGGGACTGCTCATCATCGTTTTCTCCACCGTCACCACCACCTTCCTCGACGCATATTCCGCGGGAATTTCCTTCGAGTCCATTTTCAGTAAAATCAAGGGCAAGTATGCCGCCGTCGCCGTCACCGTTATCGGAACGGTTGCCGCCGTAATTTGGCCCATGGATGATATAACCGATTTTCTGTACCTCATCGGTTCGGTTTTCGCGCCCATGATTGCCGTTCAGATTGCCGACTTTTTCATAATCAAAAAGGACAGCCGCGGCAGGGGCTTTGATTTTATCAATCTCGCCGTGTGGCTTGTCGGATTTATTTGCTATCGCCTGCTTATGAACGTCGACATTATCGTGGGATATACCCTGCCTGATATGGTTATAACCGCCCTGCTTTGCCTTGCGGCACAGGGTTGTTACAAAAAGCTTAAAAAATAATTGTTTCTGTCCTCTTTTCGGGCGGAAACGGAAAAGAGGACAAAAATGAAAAAAGCAAATCTCAAAAAACTCACCCTGACCGCCGTGTTTACTGCCGTCGCCGTTGTGGGCAGCATGATTTCCTTCCCGGTTTTCGGCTCTAAATGCGCTCCCGTTCAGCACCTTGTCAATGTGCTGTGCGCCGTGACCCTCGGCCCCGCATGGGGAGTCGGCTCAGCCTTCGTCGCGAGCCTTATCCGCAATCTCACGGGACTTGGAACGCTGCTTGCGTTTCCGGGAAGTATGTGCGGCGCTTTGCTTGCGGGACTGCTTTATAAATATCTTAAAAAGCTTCCCTTTGCATATATCGGCGAGCTTTTCGGCACCTCGGTCATAGGCGGTATGCTGTCATACCCCATTGCCGCTCTTATCCTCGGAAACTCCAAGGCGGCTCTTTTCACCTTTGTCGTGCCCTTCTTTGTGAGCAGCGCCGGCGGAACGATCATCGCAATAATCATCACCGTCGCCCTTCAGAAAACCGGGGCTCTCGACAAGATGAAAAATATGCTTAAATAAAAGCCGAATAAATATTATCGCCGCAGCGAAAGGTAAGATTTTCGCTGCGGCGGTTTTTGTTTTTAAACGGTGCGGTTGGTCTTGCCAACACGGTAGATGTCGGCGCCGGCCGAGATTTCAACACGCCAGTCGGTTTTGGGAATTTGTCCGAAGGCCTCGCCGTAAAAATAATCGGGGAATTTTTTTCTTATGATTTTAGAAAATTCAAAAATGTCGCTGGAAAGCCCGAAAAAGGCCGCGTCGACCGAGTCCTTCGCCATGCCCTCAATTTGTTTTGAAAGCTGCGGCGAAAGACCCTTTATGTCGTCCTCCGAAACCGGCCCTCCCTTGGCGCCGACCTCGTTTAAATTGCACATCACCGAAAGACCGATTGTGATGACGGGAAGGCCGTTTTCCATCTTTGCGTCGATTTTGCATTTTGCGCTTTGAACCGACAGCGAAAAAAGCGCCTTTTCGGTGTCAAGCAAAATGCTTTGGCGGCTGTCATAGCCTGAAATCCAATTGAATCCGATGGCCTCACGGGGGGAGATCATTCCTGCGGGGGCTCTGCCGCGAAAGCAAAGCACTCCGCAAATTTTGACCGTTTTCTCGTTGTCGTCCTCCCGAATGTCCAAAATCGGCAAAAAGGCGTCGGAGGCGTCGCTTAAATATCGCTCGGTAATGTCGATAAGTTTGCTGCCGTCATAGTTTGAGGTGTCGGTTCCGTAGCTCATGATTTTGTTTATGCGCTCGGCGGGGAGTAAGCCGCTTTCGCTGTCAACCGTCAAAAGCTCGGCCGCAGGGCACTCCGAGCCCACCACCGTGACGCTTTTTCTGATTTTAGAGTATCTTGCGAAAAAATCGAGCAAATCGGCAAGCCCTTTTTCGGCCGCCTCGCGGGAAATTATGATGATTTGGAGATTTGAAAAGAAGGCCTGCTGACCTGTTATGGTGTTGACGGCGGTCAGCGCCTCGAAAAGAGTCTTTCCGTCGGCCGTGTGGAGCTCGTATTCGTTTTTCGGCTCGCTTAAGGAGCTGGGCTTATAGGTCTGGACGGTGAGCGAATAGCCTTCGTCCGCCACGTCCACCGCCATACCCTGAATGATGACCCTGTCCTTGATTTTCACCCGCCCGTTATATCCCGAAAAAAGGCCGAGCAGCGATAGGACAAGTATAAACACAAGGGGCTTTTTAATTTTTCACACCTTCTTTTGACCGAAATTTTTCGGTATTTTTTTGTGTTAAAAGCAAAACGGCGGGGAGCACTACGGTCAAAAGGGCGACCGAGATAAAGAGGGAAACCGAGTATATGGGGCTTTTGGCATAGCGATAGTTTGAGGACATAAGCGTGCCGAGGACGAAAACGGCGGCGATTCCAACCGCCGAAAGCGGCTTTAAAACCGATTTTTCGAAAACCCTTTCGGCACAGCTGCGGGAAAGCTGTAAAAACAGGCCGCATTTGACGTACAGCCCCAAAATCCATGTGGAGGCGTGGAGGGCCGAAAGCCGTTTAAGCTCGCCAAGCTCGGCAATGTCGGCGAGGGCGAAAAAAGGGAAATTTTCGAATTCGGCAAGTTCTCCGAAAACGGCGCTGACCGAAAAGAAAATCGCAAACATTCCGAAGGCCACCGCCGCCGAAAAGGCTGCCGGAAGAAATCTTTTTTTGCCGCGGGCTTTGGGCAGCATAACGGCAAAGGCCGCCGCCTCCGACGTGCCGGAAAAATAGGTCATAAGAAGCCTTGCAACATTTTTGCGGTCGGAAGAGCGGGGAGGCAGGACGTTCAGCATATCGAATTTCGGTATCACGGCGAGAATTATGACGGCCGCCGAAACAAGCCCAATGACGAGTATTATACAGGCCGTTCGGGAAATGGCTTCTATTCCCTTATAGGCGGCATAGACCGAGGGAATTATAAGAAGCAGCGGAAAGAACAGGGGGCTTTGGTCGGCGCCTGTGGTTGAGGTCATGAAAATGTTGAACCGCGACAGATTTACCGCTGCGCTGAGCAGAAAAAACACCGAAAACACAAGGCTGACGGCCTTTCCGAAAAATGGAGATGTCTTTGCGGCCGCGTCGGCGGGGCAAAGCCCGGTTTTGTTATAGAAAAAAAGCAAAAAAGACATGACCGAAAGAAGTATGGGAAAGAAAAGCACCGCCGCAAACCATTCCTGGTTGTTAAAGCTTCCCACGCTGTCAAAGGGGAAGGTGAGAGCCACCGACAAACGGCAGACGATAAGCAGGCAGAAAAGCTGACCGGTTCCGATTTCTTTCTTTAAATTCACCGTGCGTCCTCCTCCTTGCTGCCGTGAAGCTTTTGAATTTTCGCGGTTCTTTTGGCAAGCGTCCGCCAGCTTTGACGAAGGAGGGTGTCTCTGACCGAGCTTTTGTCAAAGGGCGACACCGGCGCCGACAGCGGAACGCCGTATACATTGTGGCCGCACACCGCCGTCACAATGACCGCCGCAAAAAGCACCATTCCCGTCGTTCCGCAAAGCCCGCCGATAAAAATGCCGGCAAATCTCAGCAGAGCGCAGGGGTAGTAGAGGGTGGGAACAACATATGATGCAAGTGCGGTAGTGGCGACAACTATGACCATGGGGGCGCCGATAAGCCCTGCCGTGACCGCCGCATCGCCTATCACCAGTCCGCCCACAATGCTGACGGCGTGCCCCACCGATTTTGGCAGCCGCAGTCCCGCCTCACGCATTATTTCGTATATGACGTGAATTATAAGCGCTTCCCACATATTCGGAAAAGGGGTCACTATTCCCGAATCGAAAACCTTGTGCAGAATTGCGGCGGGGAAAAGCTCGGGATTGTGCTCGCAAATTGCCACATATGTTCCCGATACAAGCACGGCAAGTATAAAGGAAAGATATTTGAGACACCGTATAAAGGTCGCAAAAAACGGGCTTAGGGTATAGTCGTCGGGACTTTGAAAATGCTCGGAAAAAAGCAGGGGAACGGTAAGCGCATAGGGCGTTCCGTCCACAAGTATGCCTATTCTGCCCTCCAGTATTTTTCCGCAAAGGGTGTCGGGACGTTCGGTCACCCCCACCGACGGGAAAAGAGACGGAGTCTTTGTGTCGAGAAAGGGCACGAGATAGCCCGAATCGAGAACGGCGTCGATTTCAACCTCAAAAAGACGCTTTCTGACCTTTTCAAGAATGTCGCTGTCGACCGAATGTTCCATATAGCAAAGGGCAATATCGGTGCGGGATTTGTCGCCGAGGGTCATTATTTCAAACTTCAGGTCCTTGGTTTTCATTCTCCGCCTTACCATTGCCATGTTGTTGCGGAGAATTTCCGAAAAACCCTCCTCCGAACCTCTTTCGGAAATTTCCGAGCCTGGTTCGGTGATGCTGCGGGTGGGTGTGTCCTGAACGCCGATGCACAGCGCAGAGTCGCAGCCGTCAAAAAGCAGCGCCGCCCACCCAGACATTATAAGCCGATAAAGCTCGTCGATGTTTTGCACCTTCTTTTGGTCGGGAGAGGCGCAAATGCCGCTTTCCACCGCCTCAAAGCGCTGCTTTCCGTTTTTCGGGAGCGACTTTACCGACATGAGCCTTCTTATTATCTGCTGCTCGATTTGCTGCTTGTCGCAAAGGTTTTCCATGGTCAGACAGCAAAAATCGAAGCCGCACACCGTCATATCTCGGGAAATAAAATCGTCGGAATTTCCGATTTCCCGATTTATTACCGCCATGTTTTCTTCAAGAGACGTGCACAAAAATCTGCTTTGTTCAACCGTCAAAATATCCCTCTTTTCGGAATAAAAAAATATCGCCGACGCAAAATAGAACGGGTGATATTTATGTTTGTGACACTTGCAAGGTCGGTAATTTTATACTTTACCGTTATTTTAAGTCTCCGTCTTATGGGAAAAAGGCAGATAGGCGAGCTTCAGCCGGGAGAGCTTGTGGTGACAATTATGATTTCCGAATGTGCCGCCGCCCCCATTCAGGATCTCGACCGTCCCGCGCTCAACGGTATTATAGCCATATTTTGCTTGGTTATTCTCGAGATCGTGCTGTCTGTGGCGACGCTCAAGCTGCCCTTTTTGCGCAGGGTGTTTGACGGCAGTCCGACGGTTATTATAAATAACGGCAGCATAAATCAGAAGGCCATGAAAAATCTCCGCATGACAATTGACGACGTAAATGAAGGTCTCCGTCAGCAGGGCGTTTTCGACATCAGGGACGCGGCCTTTGCCGTGGTGGAGACCGGAGGAAAACTGAGCGTTAAAAAGAAATATGAAAAATCCGAGGTGACGGCCGAAATGCTTGATTTAAAGCCAAAGCCCGACGGTATGCCGATTGCCGTTGCGGGAGACGGTCGGATAAGTAAGGCGGGTCTTGAGATTTGCGGCATGAGCGAAGAAAAGCTCAAAAAGCTGCTGAAGGACAGAAAAACCGAGCTGTCGCAGGTCTTTGTGCTCATCACCGACGGAAAAAACGACGTCTGTCTTATCAAAAAGGAGGATAAATGATGAAACGGCTTTATGCGGCGGGGGCGCTGTTTGTTTTTGTGCTGTCCATGTGCGTCACAAGCTCCTGTCTCACAAGGCGGGTGGAAAACCGCGTGGGGGTGTTTCTTGAGCAGAGCCTCGATGAATTTATTTCGGAAAACGATGACGCCGCCTTTCAAAATCTCGAAAAGGCAATGACAAACTGGAACGACATAAAGGAAACCACCGCCGTTTTTGCCTCCCATTCCTCGGTGGACGAGCTTGACGAACAGCTCACCGAGCTTTACGCCATGGCGCAAGGCGGAAGCGACGGCAAAATCCCCAAAATCAAGCTTTGCCTTTTAAAAATACAAAATCTCTGCGATGATGAAAAATTTTCGGTCAAAGCCCTTTTTTAAGGGCTTTTTCGACTTGCTTTCCGACTAAAAAAATCGCGGCGCACCTATTAAAATTATAAAAAAGGAGGAATGAAAATGTCAGTAAGAACCGAAAGCTCGGGACAAACCGTCACGGCCTATCTCGAGGGTGAAATCGACCATCATTCGGCCGCAAGAATAAGAGAAAAAATCGACAGGGAAATCGACGGAGGAAATGTCAAGCTGCTCATACTCGATTTTCGCGACGTGACCTTTATGGACAGCTCGGGCATAGGCCTTGTGATGGGTCGGTACCGTCAAATGAAATTTTACGACGGCGAGCTTCAGGTGACGGGAACGTCGCCGCAGATATATAAAGTCATGAGAATTGCGGGACTCGACCGCCTTTGCCTTATCGAAAGGAGCAGTGTAAAAAAATGATAAGACCCATAAACGAAATGAAACTGACGCTGTCCTCCAAGTCGTCAAACGAAAGCTTCGCGAGGGTTGCGGCGGCAGCCTTTGTGTCGCAGCTTGACCCCACCGTAGAGGAAATCGGAGACATAAAAACCGCCGTTTCGGAGGCGGTAACAAACTGTATCGTCCATGCCTACAAAAATATTATCGGCCCGATTTACATAACCGTCGGAATTTATGAGGACGGGCGGATCAGAATTAAAATAAGAGACAAGGGCTGCGGAATCGAGGACGTAAAACGGGCGATGGAGCCCCTTTTTACCACCGGCGGCGAGGAGCGGGCGGGACTGGGCTTTGCCGTTATGGAAAGCTTTACCGACAGCCTTAAGGTGCGCTCGTCCCTCTGTAAGGGAACGACCGTCACCATGGAAAAATTCATAAAACGCAAATGACCGATAAAAACGAAGTTGCGCTGACCGACGGATTTGTGGGGCAAAATCTCGGCCTTGTTCATGCCTGCTGTCACAGGCTTGAGGGCAGGGGAATTGAATATGACGAGCTTTATTCGGCGGGTTGCCTCGGCCTTTGCAAGGCAATCAAGGGTTTTGACCCTCAAAGAGGGGTGAAATTCTCCACCTATGCCGTGCCGGTAATTCTCGGGGAAATACGGTGTCTTTTTCGTGAGGGCGGTACGGTTAAGGTGGGGCGCACCTTAAAGGAACGTTCGCAGAAAATCGTCAGAATGAAGGCCGAGCTTTCGGCAAGGCTCGGGAGAGAGCCTGCGCTGTCCGAGCTTGCGGAGCACTCGGGACTCTCCTTAGAACAGGTGGCCGAGGCGGTGTCTGCTGCGGCAATTCCCCTTTCGCTGAGCGGCGAAGAAGGACGGGACGCCGAACCTGCCGTGGCAGGCGGGGAGGAAAGCATTATACGCAGCATGTCGCTGTCTCAGGCCGTTGAAAGGCTCAGCGAGGATGAAAAAAAGCTCATAAAGCTTCGCTATGTCGACCGCATGACCCAAAGCGGCGCGGCGAAAGTTCTTTGCACAAGCCAGGTGGGCGTTTCGCGAAGGGAAAAAGCGGTGCTGCTGAAGCTGAGAAAAGAGCTGACATGAAAAAAGAGTCGGAAAGAAATGTCTTTCCGACTCTTTTGTATATACTGTTTATTCATAACACGGCTGAACAAGCAGCTTTTCGGGCCTTTACTTGCTTTCGTTAAGCTTAAGAGCAAAAGCAGACTTCTTGCGGGCGGCGGTATTCTTATGAATAATACCCTTTGCCGCTGCCTGGTCGATCTTCTTGACGGCCTCTCTGACAACGACGTCCTTATAGCGTTACCGTCTACCTTGTATTCAACGAGGT
>URYV01000036.1 GCA_900552285.1 uncultured Oscillospiraceae bacterium | reverse complement strand
GTACTACTCCAACTACTGCTTCATCAACGTTGATCCGGAGTTCCCGTCCCGCTGCAAGGAGCAGGGCGGCGGCGTAATTGTCGGCGGCGCAAACTACGGTCAGGGCTCGTCCCGTGAGCATGCAGCGCTCGTTCCGCTGTATCTGGGCGTAAAGGCTGTACTGTGCAAGTCCTTCGCACGAATTCACAAGGCAAATCTGGTCAACTCCGGTATCATCCCGCTGACCTTTGCCGATCCGGCAGACTACGATGCAATCAATCTGCTGGATGAAATCTCTCTGCCGAACGTGCTCGAGGAAGTAAAGAACGGCGAGCAGGTCACCGTTGTTTGCGGCGGCAAGACCTTCAAGGCCGACTGTGAGGTTTCCGAGCGCCAGCGTCACGCACTGCTTGCAGGCGGCACGCTGCTGTATGCACGTCAGCAGAACAAGTAAGCCTGTCAGGCTCGATCGGGGAGCCGCGCGGTTCCCCTTGACAGGCATATTTTCTTTTGTTAAAATAATATCAATGGTGTAGGAGGACAAAACTATGTCTATCGACCAGTCTGTTCTGGATAAATTTGAGGCAGTTGTAGAGAGTCAGCGCAAGCGCATCATGGATATGAAGGCGCAGGACGATTTTATTGATTACTCCAAGCTGGACAAGCTGATCATCGGCGTGTGCGGCGGCGACGGCATCGGCCCGACCATTACCCATGAAGCCGAGCGCGTGCTGCGCTTTCTTTTGAAAGACGAGGTGGAAAGGGGCAAGGTGGCGTTCAAGGAGATCGACGGCCTGACCATCGAGAACCGCGCCGCCCACATGAAGGCCATCCCCGACGACGTGCTGGCCGAACTGAAGGCATGCCACGTCATCCTGAAAGGGCCTACCACCCCCCCCCGCGCAGGCGACGAATGGCCCAACATCGAAAGCGCCAACGTTGCCATGAGAAAAGAGCTTGACCTTTTTGCAAACGTCCGCCCGGTCAAAGTTCCCGAAGAGGGCATTGACTGGACCTTCTTCCGCGAAAACACCGAGGGCGCATACACACTCGGCTCAAAGGGAGTTAACGTGAGCGACGATTTGGCGGTAGACTTTACCGTCACCACCTCTCAGGGCACCGACCGTATTGCTCGGCTCGCCTATGATTATGCCAGAAAAAATCACAAAGACCGCGTATCGGTCATAACCAAGGCCAACGTCATCAAAACCACCGACGGAAAATTCCTCAATCTCTGCAAGGAGATCGGCAAGGAATATCCCGAAATCACAACCGACGATTGGTATATCGACATAACCACCGCAAAGCTCATAGACAAAAAGCGCCGCACCGACTTTAAGGTATTTATTCTCCCCAATCTCTACGGCGACATCATAACCGACGAAGCAGCCGAATTCCAGGGCGGCGTCGGCACCGCAGGCAGCGGAAACATCGGCAAGCGCTATGCCATGTTCGAGGCCATTCACGGCTCGGCTCCCCGCATGGTCGAGGAAGGCCGCGACAAATACGCCGACCCCTGCTCCATGCTCCGCGCCACCGTTATGCTGCTTTCCCACATCGGAAAGCAGGACAAGGCCGACCTTCTTTCCCGCGCTCTCGACATTTGTATGTTTGAGGAAAAGAAGCTTGAAATCACCGGCCGCGACACCGGCTGTACCTGCAGCGAATTCGGCGATTATGTTATGGAAACAGTAAAAAAACTTACCAAATAATTCGGTGATAAAATGAAAAACGAGTCCATTTCCTTTTCGGTCATAAAAAGACTGCCGAGATATTACAGATTTCTCGGTGAGCTTAAGTCCAACGGAATAATTCGCATTTCCTCCCGCGAGCTGTCCCAGCGCATGGGGCTGACCGCCTCTCAAATCAGGCAGGATTTCAACTGCTTCGGCGGTTTCGGACAGCAGGGCTACGGCTATAATGTGGAACAGCTTCATAAAGAAATCGGCTCCATTCTCGGAGTCCACAGCGGTCATAAGGCCATAATAATCGGCGCGGGTAATCTCGGCCGCTTGGTTTCAAATCAAATCACCTTTGAAACAAAGGGTTTTTCCCTTATTGGCATTTTTGACCGTAAGGAGGCTCTCACCGGCCAAATGATCAAGGGAATTCCGGTCAGACATATCGACGGGCTGGACGAATTCTGCAGAGAAAATCTGCCCGAAATGGCCGTGCTCTGTATTCCTCCCGAAAGCGCCAGAGAGCTTGTTCCCCTGCTCATTAAGCTTGGGATAAAAGCCTTTTGGAATTTCAGCCACTATGACGTGGCTCTCAATCACCCCGGCGTTGCCGTGGAAAACGTCCATTTGGGCGACAGTCTTATGACGCTCTGCTATAAAATCAACTGACTTGAGGTGCTTTGATGAAACAGATATATGAACAGGGCACCCTTCAGATGGTGCGTTCGCAAAACAACCTTGTTTTTGTGGCAAAACAGGACGAGCACGAGGGCAAAACGTCCATTGTCTACCGTATGTATGACTGCGGCACGGGAGCGGTTTCTCCGGTTACGAGAAGCGTTTTTCTGCTCGCAAAATTCGGAAATATTTTCGAGCAATTCGAAAACGATCCCAACGAATTTATTTCCTGCAAGGCGGTGGTTTTGCCCGATTTCCGCACCCTTATAGTGCTTAAAAACGGAAGCGCCGTCATTTACGGAAAGGACGGCAAAATCGAGTGGAGCGGCCACGCCCTTTACAAGGATCAGGCTCCTTCCGCCCTTGCCGTCTCGGGGAACACCGTTTGGGCGGCATATAGAAATCCCTCGGCCGTTATTGCCTATTCCGCCGAGCATCATCTCCGCCGTACCCTCCGTATCGGGGGTGACGGCGATCTTCCCACCGGGCTGTGCGGACTTTATGTGTGCGACGACGGCGCTCTGCGCGTTTGCGCCGCTGACGAAAAAAAGATAATTGAGGTCGACACCGAGCGGTTCACCTTTAAAAATTATATGTCCTTCACCGACCCGGTCACCGACTATGAGAAAATCAATTCCAACGAATTCGTGCTGACCGAAAAAGGCATTTTCAGATTATAGGAGGTTCGTTTATGGAAGACGTCAATCGTCCCGACATACTCGAGTTTATAAACGACAAACAAAAAACCGCTCACCTTATCGGTATCGGCGGGGTTTCCATGTGTTCTCTTGCCGAAACGCTGCTTGAAAGCGGTCATAAAATAACCGGTTCGGATATGCAAAACGGCTCTGCGACCAAAAGCCTTTCCAAACGTAAGGTTAAGATTTTCATCGGCCATTTTGCCGAAAATGTCAGAGATGCCGACTATATAATCCGCTCGGCCGCAATTAAGGACGACAATCCCGAAATTGCCGAGGCGCGACGGCTCGGTATTCCCGTTTATTCGAGGGCAGAGGGCTGGGGAGCTCTTATGCAGCGGTATAAAAACGCCGTCTGCGTTTCGGGCACCCACGGAAAAACCACCACCACCTCAATGCTGACCCACATTGCCATGGCGGCAAGCGCCGACCCCACCGTCATGATAGGCGGTTCCCTACCCCTTATCGGCGGCGGCCACCGAGTCGGCAAGGGAGACACAATAATCCTCGAAGCCTGTGAATACTGCAATTCATTTTTGAAATTTTTCCCCACGGTTGCCGTCATCATGAACGTGGAATGCGACCACATCGACTTTTTCAAAGACCTTGACGATGTCAAACATTCTTTCAGGAAATTTGCCCTCAAGACTCCTGCCGACAGAGGCATTGTGGTTGCAAACGCCGATGACAAAAACACCATGGAAACGATAAGCGGCATTGACCGCATAATTATAACCTTCGGCATCGACTCCGACGCCGATGTGACGGCTCAAAAAATAAAATTCAACCACGGAATAGGTGAATTCGATCTCTGCTGCAAAGGCGAAAAACAGGCTCATATCCGCCTGCTCGTACCCGGCAGACACAATATTTTAAATGCTCTCGGCGCGGCGGCGGCCGCCCTTTCAATCGGGCTCGACCCCGATTCGATAGAACGCGGTCTTTCCTCCTACGGCGGAGTTGCACGCAGATTTGAATTTAAAGGGCAGTATTCGGGAGCCATGGTGTATGACGACTATGCTCACCATCCCGGGGAGCTCAAGGTGCTTTTCGACATGGCTCAAAGCATGGGCTATGAACGCATAATATGCGCCTTTCAGCCCCACACCTTCACCCGAACCGCCGCCTTTTTCGACGACTTTGTGACTCAGCTTTCCCGCCCCGATATTCTTGTTTTGGCCGACATCTACGCCGCCAGAGAAAAGAACACCACCAACATCACATCCCGCGATCTTGCGGCAAAAATCGACGGCTCATATTATATGCCTGATTTTGACGACATGGTGGAGTTTCTGCGTAAAATCGCCCGCCCCGGCGACCTTATCATAACGGTCGGTGCCGGCGAGCTTGACAAGGTTTCGGCAAGAGTGGTAGAGGACGTTCCCCAGCGCCGCCACACAACGGGATTTGACTATGGCGTTGAAGTGGGCGGGCTGCGCGACATTGACGACATTAAGATACTCGTCTGTTATCTGCTTAAAACCGTCGGCGCTCCCCTTTCCAGAAGCCTTATTGACGAAGCCATTCAGACCGATGCTCTCGCAAGCTATTGGAATCTGTCCCAGGCTCTTTCCGAGCTTGTCAAGACCGACGCCGTCATCGCAAGCGGCGGAGACGGAGAAAAAAGCTATTCTCTGACCGTCAAGGGCAGAGAGTATGCCGAAATGCTGGAAACCTCCCTTCCCTTTTCGGTGAGAGAAAGGGCGGTCAAGCAGGCCACCGCTTTGCTTGCAAAGGCAAGAGCTCTTAAGGAAAACGAAATCAACGTTTCCAAAACCGACAAGGGCTATGAGGTCGCAATAATCATCAAGGACGGCAACCTTGAGCTTATGACGGTGAAATTCCTTGTGGCCGACGGAATGCAGGCCGACATTGTTAAGGAAAATTTCCTTAAGGACCCGTCGGGGCTTTACAAAAGCGTGCTCGACCGTTTGACCGAATAATATTGAATATATTGTGATTTAAATTGCTTTTAAAAACAGTTTATTAAGCTGCCGTAAAAATTGCGGCAGCTTTTTTTATAACAGAAAATACAAAAAATGACACCCTGAGTCCGCAGGTGTCATTTAAGATGAAAATGCCCGCCATTTCTCATGACGGGCATTTATTTTTATTCAGCTCTTATTATTTCTTTTTTCTGAAAACAACAAGCAGCGCTGCCGATGCGGCGGCAATCACAATAGCTCCTGCCACGGCGGTCTTTTCGCCGGTATCCACATCTCCGTCCCACACGGCATAGAGCGTGATGTCCTCGGTAACAAGGATTATATCGCCCTCGTCATAGGAGGTTCCTCTGCCGTTGGGGTCGGTGTTCCAGCCATAGAGGTATCCTTCGTTGGAGAATTCGATGGGGCAACCGATAACCTCATCCTCAATGGGAGCATATCCGGGACCGGAAACAGTCCGCTCAAAGAAGTCGCCGTACTCGTCGTTGGAGTCATAGGTGATTGTGTACTCGACTTCCTCTTCCTCCCAAATGGCATAGAACTCGACAGCCTCGGTAACGCCGTCGACGGCGTCGGTATACTCCTCGCCTTCGCTAAACTCGTCGCCGCTGTCATCGGGCTCGGTGCTCCAATGGTCGAATATAAGGCCGTAATCCTCGGCTTCATCAAAGGGATTGTCAATGGTGAAGGCGCTGTAGCTGACGGTTACCTCTTGGGTAACATCGGCAGGCTCAAGGCTCTTTCCGGCATCGGGGAAGTTGGCGTGGTAGATGTTGGTGACATATCTTTCCTCGATGTTGTTCCAAATGGCGAACAGCTTAATCTGCCAAACCTTAATACCGCGTCCGGCAGCATTCTTGTAAAGGGATCTGCTTCCGGTGTTCTCGGCACCTGCGATCATGGCTTCGTTTTCGTCAAGCTTTCTGTCCTCATCGGAGGCATAGACATAACCGAAGAAGTCGCTGCGGGCAGAGGAGGTGGGATCGTCAACAAACTGTCCGAGGACGGTGCTTACGCTGACGTTTGCCTTCTCGCCGAAGGTAAAGCCGCCCGAAATGGAGGTTCCCCACTCAACGAAGGGGAAGGACATTCCGGTCTTGCTGTTGATATTTGCAAATATGTTTTGGGAGGAAACAAAGGTATCGCTGAGCTGATAACGGTCGGAAACAATCTTTCTCTTGCTTCCGTCGGTAGTCTGGGTACCGCCGTTTCCGTCATAAATGATCCAAACGTCGTAAGGAGTCGAATAGGACTCGGCGTCGGTCAGGCGCTTATAGCTGCGAACCATGGCCTGCTGATCGGCCGAAAGGGCGTCATAGGTGTTTCTTGCCTTGCGGATTTGGTCGGTGCTGTCGGAAGTCACCTGTGCCTTTTCGGGCAGCTCAAGAAGCATGAATTCCATGTTATGAACAGTAGTTTCCCACTGAGCATAGAGAGTTATGCTTCCGGTCACGGTAAACTCGGCGCCGGCCGCATAGGAAGTTCCCGAACCGTCGGCAGCGGTATTCCAGGAAAGGAATCCGGCAATGTTTGCAAAGTCGTCGGTTGTGAGGGAAATGGTGTTTGTCTTAATACCCTTGGATGCGTCGCCGTATACGATACGGGTGGAGTCCTTGGCCGCCTTGTCGTTGGAATTATAGGTCACAACGGTTTCGGCAAGCTTTGTCCACTGGGCAAACAGGGTGAGATTTTCGGTGACGGTTATGCTGCTTCCGGCATCGTAGGAATCGCCCGAGCCGTCGGCCTTGGTGTTCCATTTACCGGAGAACTCATATCCCACGGGAACCTCAAAGCCCACAAGGGAATCGATGGAGTCGATCTTCTGGGTGGTCTGTGCATCCCAGGTTTTGATCGATTCCTTCTGCTCCATGGTGCCGGGATAGTTGGAATTGTAGGAGAATTTCATGGCCTGAGCCCACACACCGTAGAGGGTGATGTCGCCGCTCAGCTCGCCGATTTTCTTGTTGACGGCATAGGTTTCGCCGCTTCCGTCGGCAGCGGTATTCCAGCCGACAAGCTTATAGTTATCGGGCTTTGCATAACCCTTTGCGGCAACCTTTGCCCAGGTGAGAGTCTTGTAATTCTCGTCGGTTGCAACCTCGGAGAAGTTTGAAGAAGTCAATCCCGAATCGGCGGGATAGTTAAGCTCATAGGTAACGTTGAAACGGGTTTCCTCTTTCCATGCTGCGAGGAAGGAAGAACCGCCCACAACGCCCTCGGCGTCATCGGTATACTGCTCGCCTGCGGGAAGAAGCTCGCCGCTTTCGTTAAGCCATCCGCTGAATACATAGAATTTGTGCTCCTCGGGAATACCGACCTCTTCAAAGGGGTTTTCGATGGTATATCCGTTGTAGCCCTCGTAAACGGTGGAATATTTAACCGAATTTTCGGCCACACCGTCGGGATAGTTGGAAGAATAGGTGTTGGTGAAAGCCGTCTTGTCGGCATTGTCCCAAACGGCATAGAAATTGATCTGCCATGCCTTCACGGGATTTCCGTTTTCATCGCGGCTGACGGCTCTTGCGCCGGCGTTGGTACCGTAGGGATCGGCGGGATCGGCCTCGGCAAGGTCGGCCTTAAGATCCTCGGTATTTGTGTATACATAATAGTAGTACTTATAGCTGTGCTCGGCAACCGACTCGTCTCTTGCGAGCATATCGCAAATGAGGTCGACGGTGTCGAAGGACTTACCTTCCTCGAAATTCAGACCGCCCGAAAGGTCGGTGGACCAATTAAGGAAGTTATAGCCCGAAGAGAAGATATTGTTGCCGACGACAGCCTCACGGCCGCCCGCCTTAAAGGCAACCGAAGCGTCTCCCGACTCGGCGGTGCCGCCGTTGCCGTTGTAAACGAGCCAAACATCGGCAAGGCTCGAAAGGGAGGCAATATCCTTCTCAAGCTTATCATAATTTGAAACCTGCGCCTTATCTTCGGCCGAAAGAGCCTCATAGGCGTTCATGGCGTCAAGAACGGCGTTTTGATCGCTCACGGGGATCATATAATCCTCGGGCAGCCCTTCGATGACGTCCGCCACCTGCTGCGACGCCGCGGAATCCGCGAAGGCGCTGAAGGACAGCGAAACGACCGTCAAAAGCATGGCAGCCGCAACCAAAACCGAAATGGATTTTTTCAGTTTCATTAAAAATTCCCTCCAAAAGAACATAATAGAAAATACATGACAAATGTTCTATGTTATTTTACTATAAAACAGGTGTTATGTCAAGTCTTTTCTATCCAAAAAGACCATCAGTCGGCCTGTTTTAAAGCATATATTTCCTGTCTCACGGCCTCGGCCTGCTCGTCACCGTCTATAATGTCGATTGCAAGGCGGAATGTGACCGATTCAAAGGGAGCAAGCTCCTTAAGACGACCGATCTTTCTCATGTTGTCGCGGCCCTCGACTCGGCAGTTTGCCGGCTCGAGACCGAGAACATAATCTCTTGTTCCGGGCATTTTCCACTGGGTGAAATGGTTGAGCGTATCGGCATTGAAGCTTATCTTGACGCCGACTCCCAGTCCCTTGTTGTAGATCGCCACGGCGGTTTTCCCGTCCTTAACGCCGAGACGGTGATAATAACACTGCTCGTCAAAGCCGGGTGTGGGGGCGGGGAAATAATCCCACTCGTCGATTCCCTCGGCGGCGCGCTTGTCTCTCGGAAGGGTGTTTTTGGCGGGGATGAGAAGCTCGACCCCTTCGTCAAGCAGCGGGTACCCCATGTTCATATGATAAAGCTGCATGGAAGGCTGGGTGAGACCGCTTTCGTTGGTCACCGTATCGGTAATGTATATGGTATTATTCTCCATTTTTATTTCTCTGTGAAGAGACATTTTTTCGGCAAAAACAGCCCCTTCTCTCACATCTCCCGAGGCGGTCATGACCGGATGATCTCCCGAATAATCGGCGTTATAGCAAAGCTGCTCGCAGGGGACGTTTCCGATTCTTCCGTGCATTACACACTCCTCGCCGTTGTCGACGCTCGGGGCGCCGGCATTGTCAAGGCCGCAGGTGGTGAAAAATCCCGCCGTGAAGGAACGCAGGAATTCGTCCTTATTATAGTATGCGGGAGCGACATAACCCGCAGGCGAGAAAAATCCGAGATTTATTCCCTTATATTCGAGTCTGTAAAGATCGAGACAGCGGTCGGGCACAAAGGTCGCCATAAGACCCTTTCCGTTTTTCATTTGAAGAATTCTCATTCCGTCGCCCTTACCTCCGCAAAGACGCATTTCCTCCACCGAAAAAAGCTGGCTCAAATGTCCGGTTTTTTCAAATCCGTTTATCATAACAGCTATATCCTCCTTTTGGTACATTGCTTTTGTTATAATTTTTTCAAAGGGACACTTCCCCTTATGCACATTATATTATGCGGCTGCCCGCAAGTCAAGACATTCCGACGGTTTTGTTGAAATCACGGCGGTTTTATGATAAAATAACCAAAAAGGCGGGATTTTCGCCGCAAGCAACATATGCTTACCCGAAATGTCGAAGGCAAGGTCGGAAAACCCTTCGGCAAAAGGAGGTTTTTATGCTTAAACTTATACTCGGACGCGCCGGTTTCGGAAAAAGCCGCCGCATAAGAGAGCTTATAGAACAAACCGGAAAGGACTCGGGCGGTCAGATTCTCATTGTCCCCGAGCAATTTTCCTTTGAAACCGAGCGCGCGGCGGCGGAATTTAAGGGGAAAAGCGAGAGCTTTGAGGTACTCTCCTTTTCAAGACTGTGCGACATTGTTTTCAAAACCTACGGCGGCGTGTGCACCGAAAGCATAGACGACGCTGGACGCATGATTTTCATGTCGGCGGCGGCAGAACAGCTGTCCGACAAGCTTACCGTATACAAAAAAATCATGAAACACCCCGATTTTATCAAGAGCATGGTTTCCACCGTCAAGGAATTTAAAAACTGCTCGGTCTCCCCCGAGCTTTTGAAAACCGTCTCGGCGGTCATCACCGACGGTTCGCTGAAAAAAAGGCTGTCGGAAATCGCCCTTTTGTATGAGGGCTATGACGCGCTTATAAACAAAAACTTTTCCGACCCGCTGGACAACATATCGAGAGCCTGCACCCTTCTTGACGGTAAGGATTTTTTCCGCAAAAAGACCGTTTTTATCGACGCATTCAAGGGCTTTACCGAGCAGCAGCTCAACCTTATAAAAAGAATTATCATATCGGCCGACAGGGTTTACATCACCCTGCCCTGCGACCGTCCGGGTCTTCGTGACCCCGACATTTTCTTTTCGGTCAGAAAAACCGCAAGACAGCTTATGAAAATGTGCGAGGAGCAAAACGTTGCGTATGAGCAGCCCGAAATCCTGTCGCAAAACCGCCGTCACAGCCCTGTTTTGAAGGCCATGGAAAGCGTGGTTTTTGCGGGAGAAGAGGGCGAAATTCCCGAAAACAACGGCTGTATAACGGTTTACTCGGCCGACCGCAAATACGACGAGGTGGATTTCGCCGCGTCGGAAATTTCCCGCCTTGTGAGGAACGAAGGCTTCAGATACCGAGAAATTTCTGTTATAGCCAAAAACGCCGACGAGTATTCATCGGCAATCGAAACGGTCTTTTCCCGCCACGGAATTCCCTTTTTTCTCGACGCCCGCCGTCCGGTTTCGGGGCTTCCGCTCATGCTGTCGGCAAAGTCGGCTCTTGAGGTGGTCTTGACGGGGTATTCCACCGAAAAAATACTGTCCTGTCTCAAATGCGGCATAGGACCCCTTTGCGACGAAGAAATCTTCGAGCTTGAGGACTATTGCTTTTTGTGGAAAATCGAAAGAAGGGATTGGAAAAGCCCCTTTTTCAAAAATCCGAGAGGTATGGAGCAGGACTTTACCGACTCGGACAAACAGACACTTCGGCACCTAAACGACCTTCGAAAGCGCGCCGTGGAGCCGTTTTTAAAGCTCGAGAGCGAGCTTTCGAAAGCGGCATCTTTTAAGGATTGCTGCGCCGCCCTTTTCGGATTTTTCGAAAACGGAAACACGGCAAAGCGGCTTCAAAAGCTGTCGGAGAGCTTTCGGCTTGACGGCGACGCCGAAACCGCCGATCTTAACGAACGTTCGTGGGACGCTTTTGTTTCGGCTCTTGACAGGATTGCCCTGCTTTGCGGCCAAAATCCCGCCGATGTTAAGAGCTTTTATTCTCTTTTTTCAAATCTTCTGTCCCTGCTCGACATGGGAAGCGCCCCAAAAGGCATGGATCAGGTAGGTGTGGGTTCGGCGGCAAGAATGCGTCCCTCGGCGCCGAGAGCGGTCTTTATTCTCGGTGCAAACGACGGCGTTTTCCCCGGTCTTTCGTCCTCGGGCGGGCTTTTGAGCGACCTTGACAGAGCAAAGCTTTTAAAGGCAAAGCTGCCGGTGGCCGACCGTTCGGCAAAGGGGCTTTGCGAGGAAGGTTTTTTGTTTTACACCGCCGCCTGTGCCCCGTCGGAAAGACTTTTCATTTCATATGTTTCCGGTACCGACGGATTTCCCTCTCCCCCGGTTTTGCAAATAGAAAACACCTTCGGCATAACCCCGCTCAACTCCGAAAGCCGCGAAAAAATTATCGATTGCGAGTATTCTGCCTTTGAAAGCCTTTGTAAAAGCTATCGCCTCGGCGGGGCAAAATCCGGCGCTCTCAACAAATTTTTTAAGGAGCAAAATCCCTCCCGACTTAACTCTCTCGAGGCCTTTTTGAACCGATTCGACACCGACATTTCGGAGCAGTCGGCCTTGCGGCTTTTTTCCGAACACATTAAGGTTTCCCCCACCTC
>URYV01000035.1 GCA_900552285.1 uncultured Oscillospiraceae bacterium | reverse complement strand
CCGCCCCATGGGCGGCCTGCACCCGCTGACCCTGATCACCAACCAGATCATCGACGTGTTCTCCGGCATGGGCTTTTCGGTGGGCACCTTCCCGGAGATCGAGGACGATGACCACAACTTTACCCGCCTGAACGTGCCCAAGGATCACCCGGCACGCGACATGCAGGACACCTTCTACCTGTCGGAGGAGTTCCTGCTGCGTACCCAGACTTCCGGCGGCCAGATCCGCACCATGGACGTTCAGAAGCCGCCCATCAAGATCCTGATGCCCGGCCGTGTGTTCCGCTCCGACTCGGACGCTACCCACAGCCCCATGTTCCACCAGATGGAAGGTCTGGTCGTGGACAAGGGCATCACTCTGGGCGATTTGCAGGGTGCCCTGAACACCTTCGTGCAGAAGCTGTTCGGTGCCGACACCCGCACCCGCCTGCGCCCGTCCTACTTCCCGTTCACCGAGCCCAGCGTCGAGGTCGACGTTTCCTGCTCGGAATGCGGAGGAAAGGGCTGCCGCGTCTGCAAGGGTTCCGGCTGGATTGAAATTCTCGGAGCCGGCATGGTTCACCCGAGAGTGCTCGAGCGCTGCGGAATCGACCCGGAGGAATATTCGGGCTTTGCCTTCGGTATCGGTCTTGACCGTCTTACCACCACAAGATATAAAATAAGCGACATTCGCCTGCTCTTTGAAAACGATGTACGTTTTCTTTCTCAATTTGACGACTAACAGGAGGTTTTAAAATGAATATTTCGCTTAATTGGTTAAAATACTACGTCGACATCGACGTTCCGGTTCAGGAGCTTTGCGACAAAATGGTTATGGCCGGCTTTGAAGTCGAAAGCATTGTTGACCTTTCTCAAACCATGAAAAATGTGGTTGCCGGTAAAATTGTAAAAATTGAAAAGCATCCCGACGCCGACAAGCTTCAAATTTGTCAAATCGACGTGGGAACCGGTGAAAATATACAGATAGTCACCGGAGCGGACAATATTTTCGAAGGTGCCGTCGTTCCGGTCGCTCTTCACGGCTCTCATCTTCCTAACGGAGTCGACATAAAGAAAGGCAAGCTCAGAGGAGTGGAGTCCAACGGTATGCTCTGCTCGGGCGAGGAACTTTGCCTTAAGGAAGAAGATTACAAAGGCGCCGAGGTATACGGAATTCTTATACTTAAAGACGACACTCCCGTGGGGGCCGATATGCGTGAGGTGCTTCATCTTTTCGACTATGTAATCGACTTTAAAATAACCGCCAACCGTCCCGATTGCCAAAGTGTTCTCGGCGTCGCGCGCGAGGTGTCGGTTGTGCTGGGAAAACCCTTCCACCCACCTGTTCCCGCCTATAAAACCGTCGGCGGAGACATAAACGATTATATAAAAATAGATGTGGAGGATTACGACCTTTGCAATCGTTACTACGGCCGCGTGGTCAGAAACATCCGCATTAAAGAGTCACCCGACTGGATGAAACGCTGCCTTAAAGCAGCCGGCATGAGACCCATCAACAACATTGTCGACATTACCAATTTTGTTATGCTCGAAACCGGTCAACCCATGCACGCCTTTGACCGCCGCGACATAAGAGACAACCACATCATCGTCCGCCGCGCAAAGGACGGCGAGGAAATCACAACCCTCGACGGCAAGGAGCACAAGCTGACAAAGGAAATGCTGGTTATAGCAGACGAAAAAGCTCCCTCCTGCCTTGCGGGAATCATGGGCGGACTTGACAGCGAGATCAAGGACGATACCACCGAGCTTTTCCTTGAAAGCGCAAAATTCCGCCGCGACAGCGTCAGAAGAACCGCAAGAGCTCTCGGCATGAGAACCGAATCGAGCGCACGTTTCGAACGCGGACTTGACATTATGAACGTCGAATTCGCCATGGAACGCGCTCTCCAGCTTATAAACGATCTTGACGCCGGCGACATTATCGACGGAGTTATTGACAAAAACCAAGGACTTCCCTCCCCGAAGGTGCTGACCGTTCCCGCCGAACGTATCAACGATCTTCTCGGCGTTGAGGTTCCCTTTGAAAAAATGGTGGAAATACTCAACAGTCTCCACATCGAAACCTCCATTGACGCAAACAATGTTCTGACCTGCCGCGTGCCGTCCTTCCGCGACGACGTCGAAGGGCGCGCCGATCTTGCCGAGGAGGTCATGAGAATTTACGGCTATGACCATATTGTCGGAACGGTCATGAGAGGCGATGTTGTGCAGGGTAAGATTCTCCCCGCACGCCAAAAGGAAAACAAGCTTAAGGCGCTCCTTTGCGGACAGGCCATGAGAGAAATATCCACCTATTCCTTTATTTCAAGCGGTGCCATCGACACACTCGGACTTGACGAAAACGACAGCCGCCGTAAATGCATCAGAATTCTTAACCCCCTCGGCGACGAATATTCCTGCCTGCGCACGCAGTTGATTACAAGCATGCTCACCGTTATTTCCACCAATGTCAGCCGCAAGAACGAAAGCGCACGGCTTTTCGAAATCAGCAAGCTGTTCATCCCGAAGGAGCTTCCGCTTAAGGAGCAGCCCGACGAAAAACCAGCCCTTTGCATCGGACTTTACGGCAAGGACGAGGATTTCTTCACGCTTAAGGGCGCTGTGGAGGATGTTTTTGCTCTGTTCGGAATTTCTCCCGAATATGAGCGTTCGGCTGAGGTTTATCTCCACCCCGGCCGTCAGGCAAAGGCTGTTTTCGAAGGCAATACGGTTGCCGTATTCGGTGAAATTCATCCCGAAATTTCGGCAAAATACGGTATCGACACAAGAGTCTACACCGCCGAGATTTCCCTCGACACCCTCTATTCGGCCCGCAAACCGCAGCCTGTCTACACTCCCCTGCCCAAATTCCCCGCCGTCACCCGCGATTTGTCTCTTGTCTGCGACAGAGCCACTCCCGCCGCACAGCTGGAAAAGGCCATTCGTTCGGTCAAGAGCGGCATTATAGAGGATGTCAAGCTCTTTGACGTCTATGAGGGCGACCGCATTTCCGCCGACAAAAAGAGCGTGGCCTATTCTCTCGTGCTTCGCGCTCCCGACCGCACGCTCACCGATGAAGAATGCACCGATGTGGTAAATAAGGTTATCGACGCGCTTTCAAAAATCGGAGCCGTGCTCAGAGCATAAAAAAGCTTGAATTTATACGGTCTTTGTAGTATATTATATTTAACGGAGGTGTTAATATGCAGGACAAAAATCAGACCATCACTTTTTCCATTAACAACGACAGCGAGGCCGAGATGAAAAGGATTCTCTGTTCGGTATATGAGGCACTGAGCGAAAAGGGATACAACCCTATCAATCAAATCGTTGGTTATATACTGTCGGAGGACCCGACTTACATCACGACATATAACAATGCCAGAAGCCTTATCCGCCGCATAGACCGCGACGAACTGCTTTCGGCGCTTGTTAAAAACTATATCACAAAATAACCGGAGGGGATTCCATGCCAGAAAGCAAAGATTTTCTTATGTATAAAAACCGTCCGCTCGTCAGAAACGGAAAGACGGTTTACTACGGCAACATGACCGATAAATACGTCATAAAAATGGAAATTAAAAGTTCCAAAAAGGTTGACGACCTCGAGGTTGCCGACAAGGTGGCCGTTTCGCTCATTCACACCGACGACAACATGAGCCCCAAGGACCGTATTATAAAGTCAAGCGAAAAAGACGGTCTTTACGAAGCTCTCGATCTCGGCGCCATTTGGCTTAAGCGAGCGCTCAGCGAATAATTTTCAGGCGGAAGAATTTGTTTTCTTCCGCCTTTTGTTTAAAATTTCTATTGAAAAATTCGTTGAAATACAATATAATGGAGCTATATACTTTTTAATGAGGCGGAAAAATAAATGGCAGATCAAAAGAAAATGGTAAAAGAAATAACATCCATGGACGTGGATTTTGCAAAATGGTATACCGATGTTGTAAGAAAGGCAGAGCTTGCCGAGTATTCCTCTCTTAAGGGCTGCATGATAATCAGACCCTACGGCTATGCAATTTGGGAAAACATTCAAAAGGATCTCGACGCGCGATTCAAGGCTCTCGGCCACGAAAACGTCATGATGCCCATGTTTATTCCCGAAAGCCTTCTTCAGAGAGAAAAGGATCATGTCGAGGGCTTTGCTCCCGAGGTTGCATGGGTTACCCACGGCGGCGAAGAGGAGCTTTCAGAACGTCTTTGCGTTCGACCCACTTCCGAAACTCTTTTCTGCGAGCATTATGCCAACATAATACATTCCTACCGCGATCTGCCCAAGCTCTACAATCAATGGTGCAGCGTTGTGCGTTGGGAAAAGACCACTCGTCCCTTCCTCCGCACCACCGAATTTCTTTGGCAGGAAGGCCACACCATGCACGAAACGGCGGAAGAAGCCAAGGAAGAAACCGAACGTATGCTTAACGTTTATGCCGATTTTTGCCGCGACGCACTTGCCATCGACGTTGTAAAGGGCCAGAAAACCGACAAGGAAAAATTCGCCGGAGCCGAGGCCACCTATACCATCGAGGCCATGATGCACGACGGCAAGGCTCTTCAAAGCGGAACCAGCCATTATTTCGGCGACGGCTTTGCCAAGGCCTTCGGAATCCAGTTTTCCGACCGTGAAAACAAGCTTCGCTATCCTCACCAAACATCCTGGGGAATGTCCACCCGCATTATCGGTGCCATTATCATGACCCACGGCGACGACAACGGCCTTGTGCTCCCCCCCGCCGTTGCTCCCATTCAGCTTATCATCGTTCCCATTGCCGCTCATAAGCCCGGCGTCACCGAAAAGGCCGAACAGCTTGAACAGCGTTTTAAAAATATTTGCCGCGTAAAAACCGACGTTTCCGACAACTCCCCCGGTTGGAAATTTGCCGAATATGAAATGAAGGGCGTTCCCCTCCGTCTCGAAATCGGTCCGAGAGACATAGAAAACAACTGCTGCGTTCTCGTGCGCAGAGATAACGGTGAAAAAACCGTTGTGTCCCTCGACGAAATCGAAACAAAGGTTCCCGAGCTTTTAAAAGCCGTTCACGACGGTCTGCTTGAAAAGGGCAAAAAGCGCCGCGAGCAAATGACCTTTGACGCCCATAACATGGAGGAAATGAAGGACATTGCCGACAATCACCCCGGTTTTGTAAGAGCCATGTGGTGCGGCGACCTTGCCTGTGAGGAAAAAATCAAGGAAGACGCAGGTCTTACCTCAAGATGTATTCCCTTTGAGCAGGAGGAAATTTCCGACAAATGCGTGTGCTGCGGAAAGCCTGCCAAGCATATGCTTTATTGGGGCAAGCAGTATTAAGGGTACCCCGATTTATCCGAAAGAGGTGCATTTTGTTGACAACAGGCAAGAACATTCTTGTTAAACAGATTTCCGCCGTAACGGCAGCTTTGGCAATCATATTCCTTATAGCTTTTTCGGCGGCGGCCGAACCGGACAATTCCTCGCCCGAAACAACCGTTTCCGAACATACCTCGGCGGTTTCTCATGTTTCGGATGTTTCCCATGTGTCCGAAGTGTCTCACGAAAGCTCATCCCTCCCCGAAAGCGACCTTTCGAGCAGCGAAGAAAGCTCGGCGGTTTCGGTTGAAGAGGAAAGCTCTGCCGTTTCACAGCGGACTTATTACGAGGAAGAAGTTTCCGAGGATGACACCCCAAGCAAGATAAAAAAGAAAAAGGAAAGCACTTCGGAAGTCGAGGAGGATGAAGAACCTCGTGAAAAAAAGGTTTCCTTTTTCAAAAAAATAGAGATGCCGCTTATCATTATCGTGCTGCTCGGCATTGCGGGAGTGTGCGTCTATTCGCTCATTCGCTATAACCGCAAAATGGACGGAAAATCATCCGATAATGACAGTCAGGACGATGAAAACCCCACCCTTGCAAGTTTTTCCACCAAGGGCAAGGAACGTACACGCAACCTGTTCAGCGACGACGACGGCTCTCCCGACCATCCGGACGACGATAACCTTCGTTAAATATTTTGTCACATTTTTAGATAATAACGCAATCAAGACCGCAAAATTTATACAAAAGATAGATTATCTTACAAATATATTTTGTGGTCTTGATTTTATTTTGGGTTTAAAATATACTATAGGTATGCTTTTTCTTTGAAAAGATTATGTTTTTGCGGGTGAGAGAGAATGGAACTGTTGAAGCAGCGAATTTTAAAGGACGGAAAGGTCATCGGAGACGACATTCTCAAGGTCGACAGTTTTCTCAATCATCAGATCGATACCGCTCTTCTTTTCGAAATCGGTAAAGAGTTTCACCGCCTTTTTAAGGATCAGAATATCAATAAAATACTCACAATAGAAGCATCAGGCATAGGAATAGCTTGCGCCGCGGCGCAGTTTTTTGCTGTGCCTGTTGTTTTTGCCAAAAAAGGCAATCACAAGAATTTGAGTGACAGCAAATACAGCACTAAGGTCTATTCCTTCACCAAGGACGTTTACTATGACGTCACGGTGGACAAGGAGTATCTCAAATCCGATGACCGCGTGCTTATTATCGACGATTTTCTTGCCAACGGCAATGCCGCTCTCGGCCTTATCGACCTTGTTAAACAGGCCGGCGGAACGGTTGAAGGCGTGGGAATAGTCATTGAAAAGGGATTCCAAGAGGGCGGAAAAATCATCCGCAATATGGGAATAAGACTTGAATCTTTAGCAATCGTCAAGCAACTCGGTAAAGGCAAATTTGAACTTGCTTGACGGCGGCTTTTGAGAATAAAAAAATTGGAGGAAACAAAAAGATGAAAAAGATTCTCGCACTGCTTCTCGCTGTTGTTATGGTTGCGGCATTCGCTTCCTGCGGCGGCAAGGAGAACGACGAAGGCAAGGCGGACGCGAAGAACGCCGATTTCAAGATCGGTCTTATCTGCCTGCACGACGAAAATTCCACCTACGACAACAACTTCATTCAGGCTCTCAAGAGCGTTCAGAAGGAGCTCGGTCTCACCGACGAACAGGTTCTTATCAAGACCAACATTCCCGAGAGCAACGAGTGCTATGAAGCTGCCGCACAGCTTGTTGACGAAGGCTGCAACGTTATTTTCGCAGACTCCTTCGGTCATGAGCAGTTTGTGCTTCAGGCCGCAAAGGAAAATCCCGACGTTCAGTTCTGCCACGCTACCGGCGTAAAGGCTCACACCGAGAATGTCGCCAATTTCCACAATGCATTTGCCGATATTTATCAGGGCCGTTATCTTGCCGGCGTTGCCGCAGGTATGAAGATCAATCAGATGATCGAGGACGGCTCCATCACCGCAGACCAGGCCGTTATCGGTTATGTCGGAGCCTTCAACTATGCTGAAGTTGTTTCCGGTATGACCTCCTTCTATCTCGGCGCCCGTTCGGTTTGCCCCTCCGCCACCATGAAGGTCACCTACACCAACTCTTGGTTCGACATCGCTCTCGAGAGAGAGGCCGCTCTTAACCTTATCAACAACGGCTGCGTTCTCATCAGCCAGCATGCCGACTCCGAAGGCGCTCCCAAGGCTTGTGAAGAAAAAGGCGTTCCCAACGTTGCTTACAACATAAGCACCATTTCCATGGGACCCAACACCGCACTTATTTCCTCCAAGATCGACTGGGCTCCCTACTTCAAGCTCATCATCGAAAACACCCAGAAGGGCGAGGCCATCCCCACCGACAAGTGCGGAACTCTTGCCGAGGGCTATGTTGCTCTTACCGAGCTTAACGAGAAAGTCGCCGCTCCCGGAACTCAGGAGAAGATCGACGAGGTCAAGGCTAAACTCGAATCCGGTGAAATCAAGGTTTTCGACACCAGCACCTTCACCGTAAAGGGCGAAGTCCTCACCAGCTATCTTGCCGATGTTGACGACGCAGGCGATTTCGTTCCCGAGACCGAGGTTGTTAAAGACGGCGAATTCAAGGAGTCGACCTACAGAGCAGCTCCCTACTTCGACATCAAATACATCGACGGTATCAGCGAGTAATCTTTTAAAAAATGTTATAGGCGGAGCGAAATCACTCCGCCTATACTTTCTTTTTTAAAAAACAATTTAACTTTGAAATGAGTGTATTTTTGAGTACATTGCTTTGAGAGTTAAGAAAAATATATGCAGTTTCAAAAGGGAGAGATTTTATGGGCAATGTTGCAATAGAGCTTCGCGGCATAACCAAAAGATTCGGCAGCGTCGTGGCCAACCGCGATGTCAACCTGTCGGTGAACAGCGGTGAAATATTGTCGCTTCTCGGCGAAAACGGAAGCGGTAAAACCACCTTGATGAATATGATTTCGGGTATATATTTCCCCGATGAGGGTCACATTTTTATCGACGGCAACGAGGTTGTCATCAAGTCCCCAAAAGACGCTTTCGACTATAAAATCGGCATGATTCATCAGCATTTCAAGCTTGTAGATGTTTTCACGGCCGCCGAAAACGTCGTGCTCGGACTTGAGGAAAAATACAACATAAAAAAGGCTGCTCAGCGTGTGGCCGAAATAAGCAACAAATACGGATTTGACATTGACCCGAACAAAAAAATATATGAAATGTCGGTTTCCGAAAAACAGACGGTGGAAATTATAAAGGTGCTTTACAGAGGTGCCAATATTCTCATTCTCGACGAGCCCACCGCCGTGCTCACCCCTCAGGAGACCCAAAAGCTTTTTGCCGTTTTGCGCCGCATGAAGGACGACGGAAAAGCCATTATCATTATAACACACAAGCTTCACGAGGTTCTTGACATTTCCGACCGCGTATCGGTGCTCCGCAAGGGCGAATATATCGGAACGGTCGATACAGACAAGACAAACGAAGCCGAGCTTACCGAAATGATGGTGGGCAAAAAGATCGACCTCAACATCGAAAGAAGCGAACCCAAAGATCCTCAAAAGCGCATAGAAATCAATCACATAAACTGCATGAGCCGCGACGGAATTCCTCTTTTGAACGATGTTTCCTTTTATGCAAATTCCGGAGAAATTCTCGGTATCGCAGGTATAGCGGGCAGCGGTCAGAGAGAGCTTCTCGAGGCCATTGCGGGACTTCAGCACATTGACTCCGGCGAAATAATATATAACGACCCCAAAACCGGAAAGGTTGAAAACTTAAGGGACAAGACTCCCCTTCAAATCAGAAATCTCGGCGTCCGCCTTTCCTTTGTTCCGGAGGACCGCCTCGGCATGGGTCTTGTCGGCAATATGGACATTGTCGACAACATGATGCTAAGAAGCTATAACAAGGGAAAATCGATGTTTCTTTCGAGAAAGTCGCCAAAAAACCTTGCCGACAACATTATCGAACAGCTTGAGGTGGTGACACCGAGCGCCCAAACGCCGGTTCGCCGTCTTTCGGGCGGTAATGTCCAAAAGGTTCTTGTCGGACGTGAGATTGCCGCCGCTCCCAGCGTCCTTATGGCGGCCTATCCCGTCAGAGGTCTTGACATCAATTCTTCCTATACCATATACAATCTTCTCAACGCCCAAAAGGAAAGCGGCGTAGCCGTCATCTTTGTGGGAGAGGATCTTGATGTACTTCTCGAGCTTTGCGACCGTATAATGGTCATCGGCGGAGGAAGCGTCACGGGAATTGTCGACGGACGTACCGCGACCAAGGAACAAATCGGACTTCTCATGACCAAATCAAAGCATCAGCTTGCAAACGAAACAAAAAAGGAGGCCCAACCCAATGAGTAACAGTCAAAAGGCAGTAAAAGAGCCTCTTATACATATCACAAAAAGAGACGGTATAGTTTGGTGGAAAAGCTGGCTTATACGCGCTCTCGCCATTGTCGCCGCTCTTATCGTTTCGGCGCTCGTTATTGTGCTTCTCACAAAGCTTAATCCCGTAAGCGTCTATCAGAGCATGTTTAAAGGCAGCTTCGGCACAAGCAGAAAGTTTTGGAATATGCTTCAAAACCTCGCCATGCTGCTCATAATTTCTCTTGCCGTTACCCCCGCTTTTAAAATGCGGTTTTGGAACCTTGGCGCCGAAGGTCAGGTTCTCGTGGGCGGACTTGCGTCGGCTGCATGTATGTTCTATATAAAAGACAGCATGTCCCCTCTCCTTCTCATAATAATCATGCTTGTCACAAGTGTCGCCGCCGGCATGATTTGGGGTCTCCTCCCCGCCGTTTTCAAGGCAAAATGGGGCACAAACGAAAGCCTTTTTACACTTATGATGAACTATGTTGCCATGCAGCTTGTGTCCTTCTTTATCATGGTGTGGGTACCGAGCGGTTCCAACGTCATGGGCGTCATCAACCAATCCACCGAGGCAGGCTGGCTTCCCTCGGTTTTCGGACAGAAATATTTCCTCAACATTCTCATTGTTGTGATTGTCACCGTCGTTATGTTTATATACCTTAAATTCAGCAAACACGGCTATGAAATCGCTGTTGTGGGAGAAAGTGAAAACACCGCAAGATACATCGGCATAAATGTTAAAAAGGTTATTGTCAGAACCATGATGGTGTCGGGCGGCCTTTGCGGACTTGCCGGCTTCCTGCTCGTTTCGGGAACCAATCATACTGTTTCCAAAAACCTTGCCGGAGGAATGGGATTTACAGCCATTATGGTTTCGTGGCTTGCAAAATTCAATCCCATTCTCATGATAATCACCTCTTTCCTGATTGTATTTCTGCAAAAAGGTGCCGGGGAAATCGCGACGACCTTCCGTCTTAACGAAAGTGTTTCCGACATTCTTACCGGAATCATCCTCTTCTTCATAATCGGTTGCGAATTTTTTATAAACTATAAAATCAACTTCCGCAAAAAAGCTTCAAAGGAGGTAATCGGCTGATGTTTTCCACAATTATGACATTTATCAACGCCGCCATAATTCAGGGCATTCCCCTGCTCTTCGGCTCGACGGGCGAAATAATCACCGAAAAGAGCGGAAACCTCAACCTCGGCATTCCCGGAATAATGTATGTCGGCGGTATTTCCGGCATAATCGGCGGTTATCTTTACGAGCACTCGACCGAAAATCCCGTTCCCATACTTTGTATCCTTATTTCCTTCTTTTCCTGTGTTCTCGGTTCGGTTCTTCTTTCCCTTATATACAGCTTTTTGACGGTTTCGCTCCGCGCCAACCAAAACGTCACCGGTCTTGCGCTCACCACCTTCGGCGTGGGAATCGGAAACTTTTTCGGCGGCTCACTTCTTAACTTTTTCGGCGAAAGCGGTTCAATTTCGCTCATCGAAACGGGAAAGGCATACAAAGCCTATCTCCCCATTGCCGATAAAACCGGTATATTCGGTCAGACATTTCTTTCCTTCGGTTTTCTTGCATATCTTGCCGTTATTATTGCACTCATCTGTTCCTTTGTGCTCAATCGCACAAGAGTCGGACTGAATCTACGCGCCGTGGGTGAAAACCCCGCCACAGCCGACGCCGCAGGCATAAACGTCACCCTATACAAATACCTTTCCACCTGCATCGGCGGTGCAATAGCCGGTCTCGGAGGATTATACTTCGTTATGGATTATACCGCAGGCGCGTGGACAAACGACGGCTTCGGCGACCGCGGATGGCTTGCAATCGCAATAGTCATATTTGCCATTTGGAGACCGAAATCCGCCATTTTAAGTTCCTTCCTGTTTGGCGGACTTTACATCATCTGCGTCTATATTCCCGGCCTTTCCAGCAGTGCAAAAGAGCTTATTAAAATGCTCCCCTACATCGTAACTATTGTGGTGCTTATTCTTATAAGCGTCAGAAAGAAAAGAGAAAATCAGCCTCCCGCACATCTCGGTCTCAATTATTTCCGAGAAGAACGGTAAAAATTTTCGGCGAAGAGCGTCCCTTGGCAATGCTCTCCGCCGATTTTTTTCGTTTTTATTTTCACATGTCGCGGTTTACGAA
>URYV01000034.1 GCA_900552285.1 uncultured Oscillospiraceae bacterium | reverse complement strand
GACGACGTGAGACTCGTCGGTTTTTTCGCCGTCTCCCTTGCTGTCATAGGCCGAACCCATGAGAATAAGGTCAAAGGGACCGCTTTCGGTGGCCTCTGCCGCCTTCCAATTTTGGTCGGCGTCGACGGGGCGGCCGACGGTGGTGTCATAGGAGGTCACGATTTGTGTGGTGTAGCGGCGGCTTTCGGTCTCGAAGGTGCGGCGGGCAAGACGGTAGACGTCGGGGTAAATAACGGTGCTTGCCGCATCATAGTTTGAGGTATAGTCGCTGTCGGCGGGCTGAGAAACAAGATAGCTGGGGGAGGAATAGTAGTTTGTCTCGTCATATCCCACAAGCGGGAGAACGCCGATGCCCCATTCCGACAGGAATTGCTCGAGATTGGGAAGCTCGGGCTGAGCCGCCGAGGCGACATAAATGAGGTTTTTGCCGTAGCTTCCGCCGTTTATAAGGAAGTTTGAAAGCTTGGTGATTTCGTCGGCGGTATAGTCCTCGGTGGGCTGATAAATCAGCACAAAGGGAGCGTCTTCGGGAATTTCGTCGGTGAGCGGGTTTGCGATGTCGGTAAATGTGTAGTTGTTTTTGGAAAGCAGGCTTTTGAGTCCCGCAAGTTCGGAATTCTCGCCGTTGGCGGTCTGGGCTCCGTGGTTGCCGAGCACGGCTATTTCGACCGAGCTTTCGGAGGTGACGGTGTATATGGCCGAGGTCATCTCGGTGGCAAGATTGGAGCCGGTGAGGTTGTTGTAATAGGTGGAGCCGTACATTGCAAGCTGGCTGTAAAGCGACTGGTTGACCTCGGTGGAGAAGATGTCGGTCATTTTGATTATGCGATAGCGTTCATTGTCCTCGCCGCTTTCGGTTTTGTGGGTGCAGGAGACGATTATGTCGCCGTAGGCGAGGTTGTCGCCGGAATATTTGTTCTTTATTTCGGAAAAATCGGTGACCGAGTTGGGGTCGCGGAATTCCACCGAAATTTTGTTGTTGATTGCGGGGAAGGATTTGACGAAAAGCAGCGTCTGACGGGCATATTTGCTGTACATGGTTGTGACGTCGTCGCTGCTGACGTTGAGCCCGCAGTTCTGAACCATGGCGTTGACATAGGTGCTGCCTTCAAAGTCGTCCTCGGGGGCGCATACGGTGACCTTTATGTCGCTTGAAACGTTTTTGACATATTGCTCGTATTCGCCGTCGAGATTTATGGTATAGTCGCTGTTTGCGGTCAGGTCGACCGAAAAGGGGAAACGGTCGTTTATTGTGGTGACGATGACGTTAAGCAAAATTGCGATGATAATTGCGGCGATCACGGTGACTATCGCCATGCCGCCTCTTTTAAAGGCTTTGGAATTTGTTTTCATGTTTTGTCCCTCCTATCAGGCGTAGCGTCTGCGGTCGATGGCCGTTATGCAGAAAAAGATGAAGAGGGCGGCCAGACTGAGAAAGAAGAAAATATCCGAATAGTTGAGGGTACCCTTTGTGAAGTTGGAAAAACGGTCGAGAATGGACATTCCCTCGAATATCTTGACGGTATATTTCGCAAAGGTGTTGGACATCTGCCCGAGGAAGGTGACGACAAAGCTCGGAATAAGAACGAGGCCGAGCTCGGCGGCATAGGTCGCCACGGCGACCACAACCTGCACCTCGGTGAGGGTGGAAAGGAACATTCCCATGGCGATAAGGGCGGCGCCGAAAACGAGAATTCCGATGAAGTTGCCGAAAAAGACCATCCAGTCGGGAGTTACATAAAATGTGATGATTATCTGATAAACAAGGGTGATGGCCACGGCAATCGCGTAAACCGCAAAGGCGGCAAAAAACTTGCCCAGCACCACCGAGGTTATCTTGACCGGCGCCGTCATGACAAGCTGGTCGGCCTTTTGGTGGCGTTCCTCGCTGAAAAGGCGCATGGTCAGAATGGGGATGATGATAAGGGCGCAAAGGAAGAGCCCCGGTGAGAAAATTCCCGAGAGGTCGGGCTGGCCCGCCTCAAAATATACCGCGAAAAGCAGTCCGGAAATTATATAAAATATGGCGAGAACCGCAAACCCGATGGGGGAGGTGAAGTAGGAGCGGAATTCTCTTTTAAATATTGCTTTCATTATTCTGCGACCTCCTTGTCGGTTACGGTTCTGTGCTCCGAGAAGGCCTTCATAAGGCTTTCGGGGGGCTCGTTTATCATGCGAAGGAAAATGTCCTCGAGCGAGAGGGCGTCGGTGTTAAGGCGGGTCACGGGCCAGCCGTTTTTGAGCATTTCCTTTGAAATTTCCACCGTAAGGTCGGTCTTGACGTCGGGCTCGATTTTAAAATCGGTAGCCTCGCCCGAGGTGCCGGTGACGGTTATTTTGCCGATGCCGGGAATGAGCGAGAGACGGTCGAGAATTTCTCTTGCGGGACCGATGGCCGACAGGCGTATGCAAAGGCTGTCGGAAATGCGTGCCGAAAGATTTGCGGGGGTGTCGTCGGCGATGATGATGCCTTGATTTATTATAATGATGCGCTTGCAGACCGCCTGAATTTCCGAAAGAATGTGGGAGCTCAGAATGACGGTGTGGGTCTTTCCGAGCTTGTGAATAAGCTCTCTGATTTCAATGATCTGCGACGGGTCGAGGCCGACAGTGGGCTCGTCGAGAATGAGCACGTCGGGATTTCCCACAAGAGCCTGGGCGATACCCACCCTCTGGCGGTAGCCCTTGGAAAGATTGCGTATGAGGCGGTTTTTAACGTCCTCGATTTTGACAAGCTTGCGGATTTCGGCAAGGTGGGGATTTCTCGGAAGCTTGGTTTTTTTCAAATCATAAACAAAATTGAGATATTCGTCCACCGTCATGCCGGGGAAAAGCGGCGGCTGCTCGGGCAGATAGCCGATGTGCCGTTTGGCCTCCTCGGGCTGCTCGAAAATGTCATAACCGTTGACCGAAACCGAGCCGGAAGTGGCCGAAAGGTAGCCGGTTATGATGTTCATGGTGGTAGATTTACCTGCGCCGTTGGGTCCGAGGAAGCCCACGACCTCACCGTCGTTTATGGTGAAGTCGGCGTTTTTGACCGCCTCGAAGTTCCCGTATTTTTTGGTCAGGTTTTTTACTTCTATCATTGCGTTCCCTCCAAAAATCGGAATAGTCCGAATACTATTTTAATTTGTAAAGATGAATATTGTTTAAACTTTTGATAAATTAAAGAAAATTTTTGTGCTGTTTTTTGAATTTGAATGTAATATCGGCACATGATGTGCGTATAATATTGACAGATACAATATGTTGTGGTACACTTAAATTGAAGAAAATGAAGTGCAACCAAGCTAAATCCCATTAAAGGGACAGTCGATCCGGTATATTAAAGAGGCGAAAGGGGAAATGACAAATGCTCGGAGTAATTTTGCTTTACATCATGATACAAATGTGGATTTTCGACGCCGACAAAAAAGACCGCAAAAAGACCGACGGAAAAATCAAGGTCAAAAGATATGCCGACGGCTGGGAGGTTTATTCAAACTCCGAGGCGTCATAAAATCAAAGCCGAACGCCTGTCGGGCTTTGCGGCTTTAAGAGAAAGGAAAGAGAAGGGAGACCTTCTCTTTTTTTATATGATTCCCTTTGCGAAGTCCTCGGCCGAGAAGGGAATAAGGTCGTCTATACCCTCTCCCACGCCCACAAGCTTTACGGGAATTCCCAGCTCCTCTTTTATGGAAAGCACCATGCCGCCCTTTGCCGTGCCGTCGAGCTTGGTGAGCACAATGCCGGTTATGCCCGCGGCCGCGGCGAATTCCTTGGCTTGGTTCATGGCGTTTTGGCCGGTGGTGGCATCGATGACGAGAAGGGTCTCGCGGTCGGCGTCGGGAAGCTCGCGGTCGATAATGCGGGAAATCTTGTTAAGCTCGTCCATGAGTCCCTTTTTGTTGTGAAGTCGGCCCGCCGTGTCGCAGATAATAAGGTCGCAGTCTCTCGCCTTTGCGGCCGAGATGGTGTCGAAAACCACGGCGGCGGGGTCGGAGCCCTCCTTTTGCTTTATCATGGGAACATCGGCGCGGTTTGCCCACACCTCAAGCTGCTCTATGGCGGCGGCGCGGAAGGTGTCGGCGGCGCCGAGAATGACCTTTTTGCCCTCGTTTTTATATCTCAGCGCCATTTTGCCGATGGTGGTGGTTTTGCCGGCGCCGTTTACGCCGATCATGACTATGACCGACGGCTTGGTGTCGATTTTAACCGGCTGACCGTCGGCAAGCATTTCGGTGATGATCTCCCTGAGCATTTCCTTTATGTCCTCGGGGTTTTCGGTGCGCGCGGCCTTGACCTTTTTGCGAAGTTCGTCGCAGATTTTCTCGGAGGTGTTGACCGAAATGTCAGACATTATGAGTATTTCCTCAAGCTCCTCGAAAAGCTCGTCGTCGATTTTTGTAAAGACCGAAAGCATTCCGTCGAGAGCGGAGGAAAGAGAGTTTTTGGTCTTTTTAAGACCCTGTGCTATTTTGCTGAAAAAACTCATCGGTTGTATTCCTTCCCTTCAAGTTTAAGAATTTTTGAAACGCCCTTTTCCTGCATGGTGACGCCGTAAAGCACGTCGGCTTCCTCCATGGTTCCGCGGCGGTGGGTCACCACGATAAACTGGGTGTCGTTGCACATTTTTCGCATATAGTTTGCAAATCTGTCCACGTTGACGTCGTCAAGCGCCGATTCCACCTCGTCGAGCATACAGAAGGGCGGCGGCGCAACCTTCATCATGGCAAAGTATATCGCCAGCGCCACAATGGACTTTTCGCCGCCCGACAGCTGCTCTATGGTGGAGACGTTTTTGCCGGGAGGCTGGACCTTTATTTCGATGCCGGAATTAAGCACGTCGGCGGGGTCGGACAGCACAAGATGAGCCGTGCCACCGCCGAAAAGCTCCACAAATGTGGCCGAAAAATTCTTGTTTATAAGGGTGAATTTTTCGTTAAAGGCGGTCTGCATACTGCCGATAAGCTCGGAAATGAGCCGCTCAAGCTCGGATTTTGCGTTTTCCACGTCGGAAAGCTGAGCTTTCATGAATTCATATCGCTCGGAAACCTCGGCATATTCGTCTATGGCTTCAAGATTTATGCTGCCGAGCGCCTTGATTTTGCCGCGAATTTCCCGCAGACGTTTGTCGGCGGCGGGAATGTCGGCTATTTCAATGCCGAGCGCCTCGGCGGCGCTGACCGTCAGCTCATATTTGTCAAAGAGCTTGGAAACCACCGTCTCCTGCTCCTTTTGCATGTTGTCCCGCCGCTCGGTGAGCCTTGTGACCTCGCTTGAAAGCCGTTCCTTTTGCGCCGAAAGGTCTCTTTCTTCGGCGGTGAGCTTTGAAATTTCGGCCTCAAGCTCGGTGCGTTCCTTAAGCTTTTGCTCGGTGCGCTCCTTTGCCGACGCAGCCTTGTCCCGCAGCTCGGCAATGTCGGAACGAAGCTTTTCGGCTTGGAGATTTTCCTCCTCGTTTGCCTTCAAAAGCTCGGCAATGCGGTTTTCGGTGGCGGTTTTGGCGTTTGCGGCGTCGTTTTTTCTCGCCTTGACCGATTCGATACTCATTTTGACCGTTTCAGCCTCGTTTTCAAGGGAAAGAACGGTCACCCGAACGGCCGAATTGTCCATGAGCAGCTTTTCCCGCCGCTTTGAAAGCTCTTCCGAGTCCTTTTCAAGAATGTCAAGCTCGGATTGCTTTTCTTCAAGCTCGGCCTTGAGAGATTTTATCGCCTCGTCGGCGTCGCCGGCCGACTTTTTCAGCTCGGCTATGCGGCTTTTGGATGAAAGCTGTTCGGATTTGAGCCGCTCGAGGGCGGCCTTTTCGCTTTGAAGATTTTGCTCAACCCGCTTAAGCTCGGAAAGAACGCGGATTTTGTCCTCGTTTGCGGTGGCTTTTTCGGCCTTTGCCCCTTCAAGAGCGGCGAGCCGTGACGACAGCTCGGCCGAAAGTTTTTGCTTTTGCTCGGCCTTTTCGGCGAGCTTTTTGTGAATTTCGGCCGCTTTGGTTTTAAGCTTTTCGATTTCGGAGGAACGGGAAAGCAGCCCCGCCGAACGGCTGAAGGAACCGCCGGTCAGCGAACCGCCCGCGTTCATGACCTGTCCGTCGAGGGTGACTATGCGGAATTTGTGCCCGTATTTTTTGGCAATGGCGGCGGCGCTGTCAAGATCCTCCGCAATGCCTATGCCTCCGAGAAGATAGGAAAAAATTTCCCTGTATTCGGGCGCAAAGGAAACAAGACTGTCGGCCGCTCCCAAAAATCCCGGGTAGGAGTCTATGCCCGGAGCCGAAAGCTTTCTTCCCTTTATGTTGTCAAGAGGCAGAAATGTGGCTCTGCCCATGCGGTTTTGTTTTAAAAAGGAAATGGCGCGCTTTGCGTCGGCTTCCCGTTCGGTGACGATATTTTGAAGCGCACCGCCGAGCGCCGTTTCCACCGCGACGGAATATTTTTCATCCACCGAAACAAGCCGCGAAACCGGACCCTTTATGCCGGAAATGTGACCCTTTTCGGCCTCGCGCATGACCGTTTTGACGGTGTTGTTAAAGCCGTCGAGCGACCGCTCCATGTCGGAAAGAATTTTTGCGCGGCGCAGCATTTCTCCCTCGTCGAGGGTGAGCTTTTGTATTTCGTCGGAAATGCCGTCAAGCTTTGATCGGGCCGAATTTATCAGCATTTCGGCGCCCTTTTCGGCGTTTTCGCACTCGCTTATTTTGGCGTCGCAGTTTTCAAGGTCGCAGCCCAGCGCCTTTTTCTCGGCTTCGGCCTCGGAAATAAGCGCCTGCCGTTCCGAAAGCCCGTCCTCGAGGGCGCTGCCCCGATTTTCGATTTCCGAAAGAGAGGACATGGCTGTCACGCTTTTAATGCTTGTTTCGGATATGCTTTGTCCCAGCACGGCGATTTGAGAACGAACCGACTCGAGCTTTTGCTCGCTCTGCCCGAGACTTTTAAGCAGCTCCTCAAGCTTTGCGGCGGAGTTTTCGAGAGAAAGACGGCCTTCCTTTATCTGCCGCTCCTTGTTTTCAAGCTCGGCGGTCTTTTCGGCAAGCTCGCTGTCGAGGGCGGCGTCCCGCACATCGGTCGAAAGTTCGTCCCGAAGGCGGTTTATGTTTTCGGTGTTGTGGAAAATGTTGTTTTGGCAGACGGCAATTTGACCCTCAATTCGGGCGGCGGCCTCCTCGCTTTCGGAAACGCTGCGGCGCAAGGCGTCCATCTGAACGGTTAAAAGACGAGTTTTGGAGCCGGAGGAGTCAAGCAGGTCGATTATGTCGTCTATGCGGTCCCTCGCCTTTTCATAGTCGGCGCGGGCAATGTCGATTTTTCTGGTTTGATTTCGCAGGCTGTCCTTGATTTTTTCAAGGTTTATGAGCCAAAGCCCCACCTCAAGCTCCTTGCACTCTCCCGAAAGCTCGAGAAACTGTTTGGCCTTTTTGCATTGCTGCTCGAGAGGCCCCACTCGAAGGGTCAGCTCCTGCATGATGTCGCGGAGGCGTACAAGGTTGTCCTCGGTGGCCGACAGCTTGCGTTCGGCCTCGGTTTTCCGATAGCGGAAACGGGAAATTCCCGCCGCCTCTTCAAACATTTCCCGTCGGTCGTCGGATTTTTTCGAGACAATGTCGCTGATTTTTCCCTGCCCGATCATGGAATAGCCGTCCCGCCCGAGTCCCGTGTCCATAAAAAGCTCGTTGATGTCCTTAAGGCGGACGGCGGCATGGTTTATTCTGTATTCGCTCTCTCCCGAGCGATAATAACGGCGGGTTATAAAGACCTCGTCGCTGTCGCAGTTTAAGGCGCGGTCGGTGTTGTCAAGACAGAGGGTGACCTGCGCCATGCCCTGAGGGCGGCGGGAGGCGGTGCCGTTAAAAACCACGTCCTCGGATCTTTCTCCTCTGAGCTGTTTGTTCGACTGCTCGCCCAGCACCCAGCGTATGGCGTCGGAAATGTTGCTTTTTCCGCTGCCGTTGGGGCCGACGACTCCGGTTATTCCTTTTTCGAATTTGAGAGTTGTTTTGTCGGGAAAGGACTTAAAGCCCTGTGCTTCCAAAGATTTTAAAAACAATCCGTCAACTCCTTTTCCGCAATGACCCGAAATTTTTCAAGGCCGTCGCGGGGCTTTATTTTACATCGGCAGCCCAGATTTTCAAGTTCCTTTAAATTGCATTTGGACTGCCCCGTCATTTTTGAAATTTCGCTTTTTGCCACATAAAGGGTGAAATCCCCCTTTTGCCCTCCGAGGGCGGCAACGGCCTTTTTAAGATATATTTTGCCCTCGCAAAGCTCCCTGAAGGCGGGGTGATAAGGCCCCGCGGCATAGGAGCTTTCCACCTCTTTTGAGGCGTGAAGACCAAGCTTTATGACTTTAATGCCCCTGTGCTCGAAAAATTCAAGCAGCTCGGCGCATAAAGACACCGTTTCGTCAAGGGAGGGGGGAGAATATTTCCCCGATTTGTAAAGACGGCAAAGCAGGGTGTTTTCAAGGGTGACTGCGGGGTAGATTCTGACCGTGTCGGGACAAAGAAAGGCAAGCCTTTGCGCCGTTTTTATGTCCTTTTCCCTGTTACTTGCGTAAAGCCCGGTCATCATCTGAAGCCCCAACTCAAAGCCGCGGGATTTTATCAGCTCCGCCGCGCTTTCGACCTGCTCGGCCGTGTGCCCTCTCAGGTTTTTTTCGAGAACGTCATTATCCATACTTTGGGCTCCGAGCTCGACGGCGCAAACGCCGCGGCTCTCCAAAGCATCGAGAATTTCGTCATCTATGGCGTCGGGGCGGGTGGACACCCTTATCCCCTTCACCCTTCCGCTTTTTACAAAGGGAAAGGCCGCGTCAAGCAGCTCGGTCATGTATGCCCTGTCTATGGCGGTGAAGCTGCCTCCGAAAAAGGCAATTTCGGTTGACTTCGGGTCATTTATATACTCAAGCCCCTTTTCGACGGTAGCCGTCACATCGGCGGCCGAGGGCAGACTGTGCTTTCCCGTTATGGCGTTTTGATCGCAAAAGCTGCATTTGTGGGGACAGCCCGAATGGGGCACGAAAATCGAGATGTTTGCGCTCATTTTATAATGCCCATGAGCTTTAAGGCCTGTTCGGCGGCGGCCTGTTCGGCGTCCTTTTTGCTGTGGCCCGTGCCGGTTCCCACAAGATTGGAATTTATTCTGACCTCGACCGTGAACCGCTTGTCGTGGTCGGGACCCTGTTCGCCCACAAGAGTATATATGAGCTTGTCCTCGGGATTATGCTGAATGACCTCCTGCAAATGGGTCTTGAAATCCTTCTCCACGGCGCCGAGATGCTTGTCGAGAGAGGGCACCACAAAGGAAAGCACAAATTCTCTCGCAGGCTCCATTCCGCCGTCGAGATAGATTGCGGCGATAAGCGCCTCGAAGGCGTCGGCAATAATGCTCGAGCGGTCGCGTCCGCCGGTGCGCTCCTCCCCGTGGGAAAGCAGCAGATGTTCGCCGAGTCCCAGCTTCCTCGAAAACTCGGACAACGCCTTTTCACAAACCGCCGAGGCTCGGATTCTCGTCAGCTTTCCTTCCGGGAGCTTTGGAAAGGACTTGTAAAGAAAGTCCGAAACCACCACCGAAAGCACCGAATCCCCGAGAAATTCAAGCCGTTCGTTGCACATTTCGGGGTGTCGGGTCTCGTGGGCATAGGACGAATGGGTCAGGGCGTTTTCAAGCAGCTTTTTGTCCTTGAATGTATAGTTTATTTTCTGTTCAAGCGTTTTCATCGCCGTCATCAGCCTTCCTGTTTTGATAAAATTCCGAAATGGCGGCCACGGCGCCCGAGGAGGCAAAGGCGTTTGCCTGTCTTATTGCGTTTTTAAAGGCGCGCTCGTTGGAACTGCCGTGAGCCTTTATGACCGGTTTTTTCAGACCGAGAAGAGGCGCTCCCCCGACTTCGGAATAGTCCATAAGCTTTTTCATGCTTTTAAGATTTTTCTTGACCATAAGCGCCGCAAGCTTTGAAAGGGTTCCCTTGACAAAGGCCTGTTTTATGAGGCCGTAGAAGGAAAGCGCCACACCCTCCGACATTTTGAGCACGATGTTGCCCGAAAAGCCGTCGGTGACGAGCACGTCGCATTTGTCGGCCATGACGTCTCTCGCCTCGATGTTTCCCACAAAATTAAGCCCGGACTCCTTAAGCAGCTTATAGGTCTCCACACGGAGCTTGTCGCCCTTCGTGTCCTCGGTTCCGTTGTTGAGAAGTCCCACCCGGGGGTTTTTCACTCCCATGGAAAGCTCCATGTATTTTGAGCCCATGACTCCGAAGGAAAGCAGCATTTCGGGGCGGCAGTCGGCATTTGCGCCCGCGTCCACAAGAAGAAATCTCGATTTTGGCGTCGGCATCATGGTGGCGATTGCCGGGCGCTTTACGCCCTTGATGCGTTTGGTTATAAAGGTGCCTCCGACGGCTATGGCGCCGGTGCTTCCCGCCGACACAAAGGCGTCGCCCTTTCCCTCGGCAAGGGCGCGAAGTCCCACGGCAAGGGAGGTGTCGGAATTTTCTTTGAGCACCGAGGTGGGCTCGGCGTGCATATCAAACACCCGCGAAGCGTTAAGTATCTCCATTCCCACAAGGGAAATGTCGTTTTGAATGGCGACCCGATGAATTTCGGCCTCGTTTCCGCAAAGGATTATGCCGACGCCGTATTCCTTAACGGCAAGGGCGGCTCCCTTGAGGGCGGCGAGAGGGGCGTTGTCCCCTCCGAAGGCGTCAACGATAATTTTGTTGGGCATAAATTTCTTCCTTTCTTACTGCTCTCCCGCCTTGAGCTTTTCGGCTCGGTCGGCGGTTATGAGCGGGTCGATGACCTGATCGAGGTCGCCGTTTAAAATCTGCTCGAGATGATAAAGGGTCAGTCCTATGCGGTGGTCGGAAACGCGGCTTTGAGGATAATTATAGGTGCGTATGCGCTCCGAGCGGTCGCCGGTTCCCACCTGTGAGCGGCGCTCGCTGGCAATTTTGCTTTCCTGCTCCCGCTGCTTTGCCTCAAAAAGGCGGGAACGCAGAACCTTCATGGCCTTTTCGCGGTTTTTGTGCTGGCTGCGCTCGTCCTGACATTCCACGATAAGCCCGGTGGGAAGGTGGGTTATGCGAATGGCCGATTCGGTTTTGTTTATGTGCTGTCCGCCGGCACCCGACGAACGGAAGGTGTCGATTTGAAGATCGGCGGGGTTTATGTCGATTTCCACGTCCTCGGCCTCGGGAAGAACCGCCACCGTGACGGTGGAGGTGTGAATACGGCCCTGGGTCTCGGTTTCGGGAACCCGCTGAACGCGATGGACGCCGCTTTCGAATTTAAGGCGGGAATAGGCTCCCTCGCCGTTTATCATAAAGCTGATTTCCTTGTATCCTCCAAGCTCGGTTTCGTTTACGTTTATTATTTCGGTTTTCCAGCCCTTGCTTTCGGCATACATGGAATACATACGGAAAAGACTTCCCGCAAAAAGCGCCGCCTCTTCCCCTCCCGCTCCGCCGCGGATTTCCACAATAACGTTGCGGTCGTCGTTTGGGTCGGTGGGGAGAAGGAGGATTTTAAGCTGCTCCGACAGCTGCTCGATTTGTTCCTTCGCCGTTTTAAGCTCCTCCTCGGCAAGCTCTTTAAGCTCTTTGTCCCCGCTGTCAAGCAGCTCCTTTGCGTCGTTTTCGTCGCTTTGAGCCTTTTTAAGAGCGCGGAAGGTATCGACAATGGGGGTCAGCCTTTTGTATTCCTTCATCAGCTTTGTATTTTCCATAATAAACGGCTTTGCCGTATCCTGACCCCATTCCGTGTCATACATTCCCATCAGATAATCATTCAGCTGTTCTTTACTTTCAAAACGGGTTACCTGATAAGGAAGCTGAAAGGACAGCTTTTCAATAAACAGATATTTATGATTCTTTGTCGGCACCAGCACGCCGGTATGACCCACAAACAATTCGTTTTCCGTTTTGCTGAAACTGGAATGCAAAACGACACTGATCAGGGTTGCCTTTGTCTTACCGGAAACAGAAATCTTAATCCAGAAAGACCAGGAAGTGCAGATGGCTGTAAAGACTTTCGGTAAAGGAAGAGGCGTTTATATCAGCGGACTTCCATACAGTTTCAAGAACAGCCGCGTGCTTTATCGTGCAGTCCTTTGGTCAGCATCCGCAGAGGAAGAACTTCACTGCTGGTATTCAACCAACTACAATGTAGAAGTACATGCTTACGTAAAAAATGGAAAATACTGCGTAGTCAACAACACTTACGAACCACAGGATACAGTAGTTTACAGAGGTGATGGAAGCAGCTTCCGGTTACATATGGAGGCAAATGAGATCAAATGGTATCAGATATGAAAGATATCGGATAGATTTTATCTGTAAAATAGATTGAAAAGAAAGTCAGTGAAGAAATAACAGAACAGGTTCAGACGTGAGCAGAATGCTTTTGCCTGAACCTGTTTTGATGTGT
>URYV01000033.1 GCA_900552285.1 uncultured Oscillospiraceae bacterium | reverse complement strand
CGCTTGACACAAGTGCTCTTTTGGTGTTTTTGCTGTTCATAAAATTTTCCTCCTTAAAATTTTATCGCAAAGGGCTTTAAACCGTTTACAATTTATGCATATATTGTACCCCTCCCCCGACATTTTTGTCAATACCGAAATTAAACTTTTTTATTTTCGTCATTTTGACAACAATAAAGGGCATGAGTCAAAACTCCTACCATTTATATTTGGGCTGTTACAAAACAAACTTTTCAAGGTCGTTTGGCACATAAATGTTTCCGTCAAAATGCTGTCTGCCCTCGGCGGTATAAAGCGCCTTTCTGTTTTTGATGTTTTTGTCCTCGGTGTGATAAAGCAGCAGGTTTTTGACCTCAAGCTCTTTCGCAAGAGTGCATGCGTCCTTAACGGTGGAATGGTGCTTTTCATAGGGCGAAAAAATATCGGCCTCGGAGAAAAGGCAAAAGGCCTCGTGAAGCAGCCACTCGCTTTTCCTTGCATATTTTTCCTCGCAGGGGTTATAGGGCTCGTCGCCGCAGCAGGTCAGCTTTTTGCCCTCTTCGTATTCCATGCAAAATCCGAATTGCTTGGCCTTTTTGGATTTTATGTCAAAAAAGGCGGTGGGCTTTCCGAGAATTTCCCTTTGCTCGCCGTCGCTCACCTTTATCGGGTGAACCCGCTTTCCCAAAAGGTCGCTCTGCTTTTTCTGAAGCAAATTGTCCGACATTTGCAAAAGCAGGTCAATAACCTCGTCGTGGCCGTAAATATCAAGCTCGCCGCCGTAAAGACCCTTGTTCATGTCCTGACAAATCATTCTTATAAGCCATATGACCCCCAAAATGTGGTCGATGTGCTTGTGGGTGACAAAAATCGTGTGAATGCTTTTGCGGTCGATTCCCGCGGCTTTTAGCCGTGAAAGAATACCGTTTCCGCCGCCCGCGTCAACAAGAAAGTATTCATCCTTTTCCCTCAGCGCAAAGCAGGTGTTATAACATTCGGTCACCGCCGCGTTTCCCGTTCCGAGCATTGTCAGTTCCATGTTCTTACCTCCCGTTCTTTTAATATATTTTACCGCAAACGGGACAAAATTTCAACAAAAGCCCCCGTACAAAAATACGAAGGCTCTTGTGATTTTTAATTTATTCTATAAGTCCGCTTTCCTTAAGCAAAAGCTCAATATCGGTTCCCTTGACCTTTTTGATCGCAAGCTTGAGCACTTCCTTTTCGGCAAAGGACAGCGGCGCCTCGCTTATGGGCTTTTTGTCAATGGCATAGTAGCAGGCGCGAAGCAGCTCCCGCACGTCGTATTTGCTGCCCCAAACCTCGGGCACGCCGCGGTCGACGTCAAGCAGCGTGTAGACCGACTCCATACCCGTTCTCATGGAATATTCGGTGGTGAATATGGTGTCGCGGGGGGTCTCGGCAAACTGACCGATAAATGCGAAGTTAACGGCTCCGTCGGGAACCACCTTGGGTCGGTCGGATTCCTTTCTGGGCTGGAAGAATGCGTTGATATAGGGCATGAAGCAGGTGGTGGTGTTGCAGGCGTTCTTGGCAAGATCGTCGATTCTCTCGGTGGGCACGCCGATGTGGTAAAGCCACTCGCGGCAGACCTCCTCGCCGGTGCAGTCCCGCATGGCCTTCTTTACATAGTTGCCCTCTTTGTTTGTGTTCAGCGAATAGAGCCACACAAGCACGGTATTCTTGTCCTGCGCCTTAAACTGGGGCTGGCGGTTGATTGTCCAGGAAAGATACCAGTTGTCGGTGCTGTCCTTGACGGTGACGATTCCGCCGGTGGTCACCTTGCCCGAACGGGGGTCGCGCTTGCAGATATTCATAATATGACGGATTATTTCCTCGTCGGAGGTGGCGACGGTGGCGCTCATCCAGTTGGTGGCGTCCACATCGGAACAGAATTTATCTGGGTTGCCGTATTCTCCGTCCTTTGCCTGGGCGGCGATGGCTTTCCACATATCCCACGACTCGCCCTTGCCGTTTTCAATGCCGGACAGATCAGGTGCATGAGTCTGGTCGCCGTAGCAGGAGGTGTCGGTGCAGCAGCCGTTGGTGATAAACACAAGGTCGTTTTCGGTAAGGTTGAGGGTCTGTTCTTTGCCGTCCTTGACATAGACTATCTGTTTTGCGACTTTTTTGTCTCCCTTTGTTTCGATAACGACATTTTTAACGTCCATGCCGTATTCGATAGACACACCGTGAGCCTCGAGATATTTCACAAGGGGAAGAATCATGCTTTCATACTGATTATATTTGGTGAAACGCAGAGCGCTGAAATCGGGCAGTCCGTCGATATGGTGGACATAGCGGCAAAGGTAGCGTTTCATTTCAAGTGCGCTCGACCAGCGCTGGAAGGCAAACATGGTCTGCCAATAGAGCCAGAAGTTTGTGTCCCAAAAGGAATCGGGCAGCACATCGGAAATTTTCTTGTCCTCAAGCTCCTTTTCGGGGGTCAAAAAAAGCTTTGACAGCGCCATGGCCGAGTCCTTATCAAGCTTGAACTGCTTGTCGGTGTGGGCGTCCTCGCCGCGGTTCACGCTGGCGCGGCAGAGGGAAAAGTTTGGGTCGTGTTTGTTGAGCCAATAATACTCGTCAAGCACCGAAACTCCGGGAGTTTCGATAGAGGGCACGTCGCGGAAGGTGTCCCACATTACCTCGAAATGGTTGTCCATCTCGCGGCCGCCTCTCATGAAAAAGCCCTTGGTAACATCCTTTCTTCCGTCGCAGCTGCCGCCGGCAAGCTCCAGCTTTTCAAGAAGATGAATACGCTCGCCCTTCATCTGTCCGTCGCGGACAAGATAGAAAGCGGCTGTCAGACCGGCAAGACCGGTGCCGATGATGTATGCGGATTTTTTATCCACATCCTTCGGCTTTTCGGGATGGGCAAAAGATTCATAAGTTCCTGCGGAATAATACATATTGAAGCCTCCTGTTTTTTGTCCGCTCGGATTTTTTTATTGTGAGCGGTTTTTCTTTATGTCTTAAGTATACCCCGCCGAACTTATTTTACAATATACAAAAATCCCTTAGTGACAAAAAATTTATCACAGAGGGCAAAAGTGTAATGTTTTTAAACAAAAGCTCGGATTTGTTTAAGATTTATATTTCTCATATATTCGCTTATATACAATTGCAAGAATTGGAAGTCCGACAATGCAAGTTGCAACGATCAAAATAAGCGCAAAGGTTTCGTTCCACAAACCAAAAATCGTTGACAACCACAATGGCAATGAATACACCATCCACATTCGGCCATTGGCGCGGTTAAAAGCGGAAACATCGGAAATTTCGGATTCTTTTATGTCTGTATCCGACCAAAACCACATGGGCTCCTTTCTATTCCACGCATAAATTCCTATGACCGTAACTACAGCGCTGCATGGCACCATGATAGCAAGCCAAACTGCATTTTCCATAATTATTTTCCTTCAACTAATTCAGATTCGGAGCGATTTTCTGTTTCATCGGTGCTCAGCCTTTTATCGTTGACCGTAACACAGATAAATTGCAGGAATCGTATTCCTTGTTTTAAATCTTAATACTCTGCAAAGCAAATTCTTTGGATTTTATAATCAACGGACTATCAGACATATTATCGCCGCCTTTTCAATGATTATATTACTGTATTTCAATGAAAGCAAGGCATAATCTTACTGTTTCAATCGGCGGAGCCACACCGTACTTTTTCACTATAACCTATTACTTATTACCTCCCAAAAATCCCGTCTCAAACTTTATTTGAAGTAAGAGTTAAAAGGTAAGAAGTAATAAGTAAAAATCCCGCCCACTTATGTGAACGGGATTTTTGGCGGAGAGACAGGGATTCGAACCCTGGGCTCTTTCGAGTCACTAGTTTTCAAGACTAGCTCCTTAAACCACTCGGACATCTCTCCGTAAATTTTATGTATTTTATCATACCTCGGCCGAATTGTCAACGCAAAGGGCGTTTCTGCGACCGAAATCCGGTTTAACCGCCGACACCTATATAAGGCCGCCCTATCAACCGACGGAAGGGATTCTTCCGTCGGTTAAAGGCATTTGTCCGAGCCGATTAAAGCAGCTCGATGACGCACATTTCGGCTGCGTCGCCGCGGCGGGGTCCGATTCTGGTGATACGGGTGTAGCCGCCGTTTCTCGAAGCGTATGCGGGAGCGATGTCCTCATAAAGCTTCTTTATAACATCCTCTTTGGTTATGAATGCCATTGCCTGACGCTTTGAGGTCAAGGTGTTATCCTTAGCCAAAGTGATATATTTTTCTGCCATGGCGCGAACCTCTTTGGCTCGGGTGACAGTGGTCTCGATCTTACCGTTTTCGAGCAGGCAGGTGACCATGCATCTGAGCATTGCTTTTCTGCTGTCGGTCTTTTTGCCCAGCTTTCTGCTTCCTGGCATTGATATTCACTCCTTTACTTGGTAGTGTGTTAGACTTCTTCTTTGCTGAGGGTAAATCCCAGCGAATCGAGCTTGTTGATGACCTCTTCGAGGGACTTTCTGCCGAGGTTTCTCACCTTCATCATGTCGTCCTCGGTTCTCGAGATCAGATCTTCCACAGTATTTATTCCCGCTCTCTTAAGGCAGTTAAAGCTGCGGACCGAAAGATCAAGCTCTTCAATGGTCATTTCAAGGACCTTTTCCTTACCGGCGTCGCCCTTTTCAACCATGATGTCGGCTCCGGCGCCTTCGGCCGAGAGATTGACAAAGAGGTTGAGGTGCTCGGTAATTATCTTGGCGGCAAGAGACACCGCGTCCTCGGCCGAAATAACACCGTTGGTCCAAACCTCAAGAGTGAGCTTGTCGAAGTCGGTAACCTGACCGACTCTGGTGTTTTCAACCTTATAATTAACCTTGCTTACCGGAGTGTATATAGAGTCCATGGGAATGACCCCGATGGTGTTGTTAAGCTGTTTGTTGCGCTCGGCCGGAACATAGCCTCTGCCCTTGTCGATGGTCAGCTCCATTCCGAGCTTTCCGCCCTTCGACAGGGTGGCGATGTGCATATCCGGGTTGAGAATTTCCACCTCGCTGTCGGCCTTGATGTCGGCAGCGGTAACCTCGCAGGGTCCTTCGGCGTCGATATATACGACTTTGGGGCCGTCGGACAGAATCTTTGCGGTGAGTCCCTTAAGGTTGAGGACGATCTCGGTGACATCCTCTTTAACCCCGGGAATGGTGGAGAACTCGTGAACAACGCCGTCCAGCTTTAAATATGTGGCGGCGACACCGGGCAGGCTCGAAAGGAGAACTCTTCTCAAGCTGTTGCCGAGAGTGGTGCCGTAGCCTCTCTCAAGAGGTTCAACAACGAAGCGGCCGTAAGAGCCGTCTTCCGAAAGTTCCTCGGTCTCAATTCTGGGCTTCTCAATTTCTATCATTCGGAACCCTCCTTAAATAGCGGATAAACCGCCGAATATTGAAAATAAAACCGTCAAACCCGCAGAGATTATTTACTGTAGAACTCGACGATGAGATGTTCCTCGATGGGAGCATCGATCTGTTCACGGGTGGGAAGGTTTACGACCTTTGCCTCAAGAGTGTCGGCGTTAACGCTGAGCCATTCGGGCTTGGGACGGGATCCGCAGGCCTCAACAACGGCCTTGATCTTCTCGGAGCCGCGGCTCTTCTCGCCGATAGCAACAACATCTCCTGCCTTAACAAGGTAGGAAGGAATATTAACCTTTTTGCCGTTTACGGTAAAGTGGTTGTGAACAACCAGCTGACGGGCTTCGGCACGGGAAGATGCCCAGCCGCAGCGGTAAACCACGTTGTCGAGACGGCTCTCGAGCAGACGGAGCAGGTTTTCACCGGTTACGCCGGTCTTGCGCTCTGCCATTTCGAAATAATGGTGGAACTGGCTTTCCAGAACACCGTAATATCTTCTTGCTTTCTGCTTCATGCGCAGCTGAAGACCGTATTCAGAAACCTTCTTGCGGCTCTGTCCGTGCTGACCGGGGGCATAGCCTCTGCGGTCGAGGGAGCATTTGCCTGAATAGCATCTGTCGCCCTTCAAAAAGAGCTTCTGGCCTTCACGGCGGCATAATCTGCAAACAGCACCTGTATATCTTGCCATATTATTACACCTCCAAAAAATCAGACGCGACGGCGCTTAGGCGGACGGCATCCGTTGTGCGGGATCGGGGTAACGTCCTTGATCATGGTGACATCAAGGCCTGCTGCCTGAAGTGCGCGGATAGCGGCTTCACGGCCCGAACCGGGTCCCTTAACATAAACTTCAACAGTTTTAAGACCATGTTCCATAGCTGCCTTGGCCGCGGTCTCTGCTGCGGTCTGGGCGGCGAAGGGAGTGGATTTCTTGGATCCTCTGAAGCCCATTTCGCCTGCGGAAGCCCAGGAAATTGCGTTGCCCTGAACGTCGGAAATGGTAACGATGGTGTTGTTGAAGGTCGATTGAATATGTGCTGCGCCGCGTTCAATGTTCTTGCGGTCACGGCGGCGGGTGACGTTTGCTTTACCCTTTGTTGCCATATTAAATTCCTCCTGCTTACTTCTTCTTGTTTGCTATGGTCTTGCGGGGACCCTTGCGGGTACGGGCATTGGTCTTGGAGCGCTGTCCGCGGACGGGCAGACCCTTGCGGTGGCGAACGCCACGGTAGCAACCAATTTCTATAAGCCGTTTAATATCGAAAGCTACGTCGCGACGAAGATCTCCTTCTACGTGAAGGTTGTGGTCTATATACTCACGAAGCTTTGCAATGTCATCTTCGGTCAGATCCTTGACTCTTGTGTCGGGATTGACTCCGGTGGCGGCGAGAATATCTCTAGAGGTCTTAAGACCGATACCAAAGATATATGTCAGTCCGATCTCCACCCTTTTTTCACGGGGCAGGTCTACACCTGAAATACGTGCCATTTATTTTCGCACCTCCATATTTGAGTTGTCGGGATTAGCCCTGACGCTGTTTGTGCTTGGGATTTTCACAGATAACCATTACTCTTCCCTTGCGCTTGATTATTTTGCATTTGTCGCAAATCTTTTTGACAGAAGGTCTGACTTTCATTATTTATACCTCCCAAAAAATCTTTAAACCGATAAAGGTTATTTTGATCGCCATGTTATGCGGCCCTTGGTCAGATCGTATGGCGACATCTCGATCGTGACCTTATCTCCCGGAAGAATTCGTATAAAGTTCATGCGAAGCTTTCCGGAAATGTGGGCTGTGATCAGGTGACCGTTAGGAAGCTCGACCTTGAACACGGCGTTGGGCAGTGCCTCTCGGACGATTCCTTCGACCTCGATCATGTCTTCTTTTGACACTTGATTTTCCCCCTCACATTAGTGTTTGGCCGGCAACATAATTTGAAATTGCCTGCCGCAATGCTCGGTTTGTGGACATTGAGCCGCTGTCTAATACGGTGGTAGTGGTTCCGATATGCTTAAGGTTCTTGCATTTCGGCCGCTCCAGGGGACGCTCCTTTCCGTCGGCGACGTAAACGCCGCAGTCGGAAATTTTCGTGACCGCAAGGAATTTACCCCGGTCGCGTCCTGCCTTCGAATACACAAGCTGTCCGACTTTTAATTCCATGGCCATCCTCCGTCAGGGTCTGGTCAAAATGATCGGCCCTTTGGTGGAGATTGCCACGGTATGCTCAAAGTGAGCGGACAATTTTCCGTCGGCGGTTTTCACCGTCCAACCGTCTTTCAGCGTGCGGACATCAAATGTACCCGCATTAATCATCGGTTCAATGGCTATGGTCATGCCCGGCAAAAGGCGCGCTCCGTGACCCGCTTTCCCGAAATTGGGAACCTCCGGATCCTCATGAAGCTTTTTACCCACTCCGTGACCCACAAACTGCCTGACAACCGAAAAACCGTTCGACTCGGCATGAGCCTGTACGGCCGCGCCGATGTCGCCGATTCTGCCGCCCGCGACAGCCGCCTTGATGCCCTTGTAAAGGCACTGCTCGGTGGTGTCGATCAGCCGCTGTGCTTCGGAAGAAATCTTTCCGACAGCAAAAGTGGCGGCGTTGTCGCCGTTGTATCCGTGAAGCTCGGCGCCAAGGTCTATCGACACAATGTCGCCCTCTTCAAGAATACGGTGTTTGCTCGGAATTCCGTGGATAACCTCGTCGTTTACCGAGATACAAGCGGTGGCCGGGTAACCCGCATAGTGCAGGAAATTCGGCTTTCCGCCCTGACTGATAATATAATCGTAAGCTATTTTGTCTATCTCCCAAGTGGAGATGCCCGGTCTGACCGCCTCGCCGGCGATTTTCAGGGCTGCGGCCGAAAGCCTGCAGGCCTCGGTCATCAGTTCAAGCTCACGGGAAGTTTTAAAAACGATCATACTAACGCCTCTATGGTAGCTAACATTAGTGCCGTCGTGTCCTTAAGCTCCTCCTGACTTTCAACCGTGTGCAGCATTCCGCGCTCCTTATAGAAGGCTTTAAGCGGCTCGGTCTGGTCATGATAGACCTTAAGGCGTTCGAGAACGGTTTCGGGTTTGTCGTCTGCGCGAATTGTAAGCTCGGCTCCGCAGGCGTCGCATTTGCCCTCCGTTTTTGGGGCCTTGTATACCGTGTGGTAGGAGGCTCCGCAGTCGGGACAGGTGCGCCGTCCGGACATTCTTTCGACGATTTTTTCGTCGGAAAGGTCGATTTCCACAACGGCGGTTATGTCGGGAACAAGCTTTTCCAAGGCCTCTGCCTGGGGAACGGTTCTCGGGAAGCCGTCGAGGATAAATCCGTTTTTACAGTCGCTTTGCGCAATGCGCTCGCTCACAATTCCGACAATGATGTCGTCGGACACAAGCTCTCCGCGCTCGATAACATCCTTTGCCTTTTTTCCGACCTCGGTGCCGTTTTTGATCGCTTCGCGGATCATGGCGCCGGTGGAGATGGCGGGGATGTTGTATTTTTCGCTGATTATCTCAGCCTGTGTGCCCTTGCCTGCTCCGGGAGGACCAAACAAAATGAGTTTCATAAACGGTTCCTTTCCTGTATGGCGGGGGCGCCGGCTGACGCCCCCGCCGAAAGTTTTAATCAAGGAAGCCCTTATAGTATCTCATCATCATCTGAGATTCAATGGACTTAACGGTGTCGAGGGCAACTCCGACCAGAATGAGGATGGAGGTTCCGCCGAGGGACACGTTGATGTTTCCGATTCTGCCGACGATAATGGGCAGGATGGCCATAACTCCGAGGAAGAATGCGCCCATGAGCGTAATCTTGGAAATTATTTTGCCGATGAAGTCAGATGTGGGCTTGCCGGGACGGATGCCCGGGATAACACCCGAGTTCTTTCTCAGGTTGTTGGCCATTTCCACGGGATTATACTGAATCGCGATGTAGAAGTAGGAGAAGAAAACGATGAGTATAAGGTAGAGCACGGCATAGAAAGGTCTCTCGTATGAGAAAATATCGAGGAATTTAAGGAAGGAGGAAGGATTGGAGGTGCTTCCGCCCGCAAAAGCCGTGATGGTGGTGGGAATGGCAAGGATCGAGCTTGCGAAGATGATGGGGAGAACGCCGGCCATGTTGACCTGAATGGGCAGGTGGGTGTTCTGTCCGCCGTACATCTTTCGGCCGACCACACGCTTGGCATACTGAACCGGAATTCTGCGCTCGGCGCCGGTCATAAAGACGATGAAGGCGATGATAGCAAGGAACAGCACGCAGACAGCGATAACGGGGATGTAGTTACCGTTGACGATCTGACCCCAGAGATAAGCGAAGCCTCTGGGTCCGCGGGAGATAATACCGGCGAAAAGTATGATTGAGATACCGTTGCCGATACCCTTTTCGTCGATCTGCTCGCCCATCCACATGATTACGGCCGAACCGGCTGTAAAGCAGAGAACGATGATGACTCCCACGAGGATCTGGGCGAAAACTCCGTCTCCCTTGCCGTAAGAGAGCATGCTCTGATTACGGAGGTAGATGTAGTAAACGATACCCTGAATGAGCGCCAGAATAACGGTGGCGTAACGGGTAATGGCCGCAAGCTTTTTACGGCCCTCTTCGCCCTCTTTGGACAGTCTCTCAAGGGGCGGAATGGCCACCGTGAGAAGCTGAATGATAATTGAAGAGTTGATGTAGGGGGTAACACCCATGGCGAAGATCGCGCCGTATTCAAGGGCGCCGCCGGTCAGTATCGAAAGATAGCTGAAAAGGGTGTTTCCGGTGTTGGTGAAGGTATCGGCAAGCTGAGAACTCAGCTTTGCGGCGTCGATAAAGGGCGCCGGGATGAAGGAGCCGATACGGAAAAGGATAATGATGAAGACAGTATAGAAAATCTTCTTTCTGAGCTCTACGACTTTCCAACCGTTACGGATAGTCTCTAACAGCTGCATCTTACATCACCTCTGCCTTTCCGCCTGCCGCTTCTATCTTAGCTTTTGCGGACTCGGAAAAGGCAGCTGCCTTAACGGTGAGCTTCTTCTTGAGGTCTCCGTTTCCGAGAACCTTGACGCCGTCGAGGGTCTTGCTGATAAGACCTGCGTCTTTGAGAGCTGCCGCGTCTACGGTTGCGCCGTCCTCGAACTTGTCGAGAGCCGCAACATTGACAGTGGCGTATTTCGTTGCGAAAATATTGTTGAAACCTCTTTTGGGGATTCGACGCTGCAAAGGCATCTGACCGCCTTCGAAGCCGGGACGGATAGAGCCGCCGGAGCGAGCCTTCTGACCCTTATGTCCCTTGCCGGCGGTTTTACCCTGTCCCGAAGCGGGGCCGCGGCCTATACGCTTGGAAGGACGGTTTGCACCGGCTGCCGGAGAAAGTTCATGCAGTTTCATTTTTATTGCACCTCCTTAGTTTACGCTTTGGTTACCTCTACGAGGTGTCTGATCTTTACAATCTTACCCTGTGTCTGGGCATTGTCAGGCTGGACTCTCTCGTCGCCGATCTTGTGAAGTCCCAGAGCAGCGGCGGTAGCCTTCTGTTTGTCGGTAGAACCGATGAGGCTCTTTACAAGCTTTACAGAAATGTTTGCCATGATCGCTGCCTCCTTAACCTAAGATTTCCTGAACGGTCTTGCCGCGGACTGCAGCAACCTGATCGGCATCGCGAAGAGCGGTCAGGCCTTGCATGGTCGCACGCACGACGTTGCAGGCGTTGTTGGAACGAAGAGCCTTTGCACGGATGTCCTTGATACCGGCAGTCTCAACGACCGCACGGACGGGACCGCCGGCGATAACGCCGGTACCGGGGGCTGCGGGCTTGAGCAGAACTCTGCCTGCGCCGAACTCTCCGATGATTTCATGAGGTATGGTGGTTCCGCGCATGGAAATCTTCACGAGATTTTTCTTGGCATCCTCGATGCCCTTGCGGATTGCGTCGGGAACTTCGCCCGATTTACCCATACCGAAGCCGACTGTGCCTTTACCGTCGCCCACCACAACAATGGCGGAGAACTTGAAAATCCGGCCGCCCTTAACCGTCTTGGAAACACGGTTAATAGCCACGACACGCTCGGTCAGATCCAGAGTTGATGCGTCAATTTTACTAGCCAAAATTTTCTCCTCCTTTTTAGAACTCAAGGCCGCCCTCGCGGGCACCGTCTGCTAATTCTTTTACTCGACCCTGATAAACATTGCCGCCGCGGTCGAAAACCACGGTTGTGATTCCCTTTGCCTTGGCGCGCTCTGCTATCAAAGCGCCGATTTTCTTGGCTGCTTCCTTATTTCCGCCGTAGCCGAAATCCTTTTCGTAGCTGGAGGCGGATACAAGGGTAACTCCCTTAGTGTCGTCAATTATCTGGGCACCGATGTTTGCAAGGGAGCGATACACGCACAAACGGGGGCAGGAAGCCGTTCCGTTTATCTTACCGCGTACACGCGCATGGCGTTTCATACGGGCTTTTTTGCTGTCAGGTCTGGTTACCATTTAACTTTCACTCCTTTACAAATTATGCGCCTTTACCGGATTTGCCTTCCTTGCGGCGGACATATTCACCGGCATAGCGGATGCCCTTGCCCTTGTAGGGCTCGGGGGGACGTTTTCTCCTTACCTCGGCGGCAAACTGACCTACCTGCTGCTTGTCAGCGCCGGAGATCACAATGCTGTTGGGGTTGGGAACGTCGATGGTGATGCCGTCCACCTCGGGAACGACAACCTGATGGGAGAAACCGAGGTTCATGACAAGGTCCTTGCCCTGCTTTGCGGCACGGTAACCGACGCCCTGAATTTCAAGAGCCTTGGTGTAGCCGTTGGCCACGCCCTCGATCATGTTGGCAATGAGGGTTCTGGTCAGACCGTGAAGCGAGCGGTTTTCCTTTGCATCGTTGGGACGGGTTACGATAACTTCATTACCCTCGACCTTGGCTTCGATTTCGCCGGCGACGGTGTGATGAAGAGTGCCCTTGGCGCCCTTAACGGTCACTTCCTTGCCGTCGATTTTAACCTCGACCCTTTGCGTGCTGGCGGTCAAAGATCTGCGGAGCCACGCGGCAGAGCAGAACGGCGGCCACCATGGTCAGCAGGGTCTCGGGCAGCATGTAGCTGCCGTTGTACACCAGGCTGTAAGTCCAGGCGGACAGGCCTTCGTTCAGGTTGCCCCAGACCAGCACACCGGACAGGAAGC
>URYV01000032.1 GCA_900552285.1 uncultured Oscillospiraceae bacterium | reverse complement strand
CCCGCGCCCTTGTGAGAATATCTCACCAAATTGCCGAAAAGAACCACGGATGCGACAACATTGTTTTTGTCGGCATAAAAACGCGAGGAGTGCCCATCGCAAATCGCATGGCACAAAATATCGAAGGCTTTGAAGGCAAAAAAATTCCCGTCGGAACGCTCGACATCACCCTTTATCGTGATGATTTAAGCAGGGTCAGTAGCGACCCGGTGGTTAACCGTACCGACATTTCCTTTGACATTGTGGATAAGACGGTCATTCTTGTGGATGACGTGCTTTTCACGGGCAGAACGGCAAGAGCCGCTATGGATGCGGTCATGTCCATCGGACGTCCCGCCGCCATTCAGCTTGCCGTACTTGTCGACAGGGGCCACCGCGAGCTTCCCATACGGGCCGATTTTGTCGGAAAAAACATTCCAACCTCAAAATCCGAGGTGGTTTCGGTCAAGCTTGACGAAACCGACGGAGAGACGGGAGTTTTTATTCTCGGAGATTAGTAAAAAAGGCGAAAGCCTTAAATATAGGAGGAAAATTATGAAACTGATTTACGACGTAAACGATCGGCCGAAATTCGGCCAACTGTTGGTGTTCTCGCTCCAGCAGCTGCTCGCCATTATGGCGGCAACCATTGCCGTGCCCAACATCATCGGAAACGGCCTGACCCCTTCCGCCGCTCTTTTCGGCGCAGGCGTCGGAACAATTGTTTATCTTCTTTTTACCAAATTTAAAAGCCCCGTGTTCCTCGGTTCTTCCTTTGCCTTTATCGGATCCATGGGTTCTGCCTTTGCAGGCGGCGTTTCCATGGCTCTCGGCTACCTCGGACTGATTCTCGGCGCCGTGTTCGCAGGCCTTGTTTATGTGCTTCTCGCCATAATCGTAAAGGTTGCGGGGGTAAAATGGATTTCCAAAATCATGCCCCCCGTCGTCATCGGACCCACCGTTGCAATCATCGGCCTTTCGCTTGCCGGAAACGCTATCGGCGACCTGACCGGCGGAGCCCAGTTTGACGCCGCCACCTCGTCCTATGTAATGAACGAAAAAACAGGCCTTTCCATTGTCTGCGGTCTTATAACTTTGCTTGTCATCATGCTTTGCTCAATCTACGGCAAAAAGATGATGAAACTCGTTCCCTTTGTTATAGGTATTGTTGCCGGATATGCCGTTGCCGCCGTATTTACCGCAATCGGAAACAGCACCGGAAACGAGGCCATGCAGCTCATCAATTTTGCTCCTATCGCCGACAACTTCAAAAACATCGACCTTTCTACCTTTGTGTCGGTTCCTAACTTCACCTTCCTCACCGCATTCAGCGGTTTCGGCGAGCTCTCCGGCTCCTACATCGCAACCCTTGCCGTGGCATATGTGCCCGTTGCATTCGTTGTTTTTGCCGAACACATTGCCGACCACAAAAACCTTTCCACCATCATCGAGCGCGAACTTCTTGAGGACCCCGGTCTTTCCCGCACCCTCCTCGGCGACGGCGTGGGCTCCATGGCCGGCGCTCTCTTCGGCGGCTGCCCCAACACCACCTACGGCGAGTCGGTAGGCTGTGTCGCAATCACCAAGAACGCATCGGTCGTTTCCATTCTCGGCGCCGCAATTCTTGCCATCATCATCTCCTTCTTCACTCCCTTTGTGCTCTTCCTCTCCTCTATTCCCTCCTGCGTAATGGGCGGCGTGTGCGTAGCGCTTTACGGATTTATAGCCGTATCGGGTCTTAAAATGCTTCAGAAGGTTGATCTTGACGAAAACAGCAATCTCTTTACCGCTTCGGTCATCCTTATCGCCGGTATCGGTAACTTTGCTCTCACCTTCGGAAAAATCACCCTCAAGACCGTTGCCTGCGCGCTTATTCTCGGAATAATCGTAAATCTTATCGGCAAAAAGGCCAAGAAGGAAAACGAAACCGAAGATGTTCTTTAAACTTTAGAACATAATTTAAGAGGTTCGAAGAAAATCTTCGAACCTCTTTTTAAATGCAATGATTTGAATTATTCGCCGACCTCAACGGTGACCTCTGCAGTCACACCGCCGAAAAGCTTGACGGTGGCGCTGTATTCGCCGTAGTTTTTAATATCGGTTGAAAGGGAAATCTTTTTCTTGTCGATGTTGCAGCCGAAATCCTTCTTTATTGCCTCGGCAATTTCCGAAGTTGTGACCGAACCGAAAAGACGTCCGTTTGAACCGCCCTTGGCCGAAATATGTACCTTTTTACCGCCGATTTTGGAGGCAATGTCTCTTGCCTCTTCGTCGGCCTTTTTCTTTTTAAAGGCGGCCGATGCCTCGCGGTTTTTGAGCTCATTCATGGCCTGGGCGTTTGCTTCCACCGCAAGACCGCGGGGAAAAAGAAAATTTCTTGCGTATCCGTCCGACACCTCGTGAAGCTCGCCCGCCTTACCGGTGCCTTTTATATCTTTACTGAGCACTACCTTCATAATTTTGACCTCTTTTCTTTATTTTTCGTGCTTTGAAATGGCTTCCAAAAGCATTTTTTCCGCTGTATCCGTGTCGCAATCGCGAAGCTGAGCCGCCGACATGGTGTGGTGTCCGCCGCCTCCCAGTTCCTCCATAATAACCTGAACATTTACGGCTCCGAGTGAACGTGCCGAAATGTTGACGGTGTCGGGAGATTTGTATATAACAAAGGACGCGTCGACATTTTCAATATTAAGCAGCTCATCGGCAGCCTGAGACGCCGCAACACGCGAACCACCGTCGGCGGTATCCACCGAAATGGCGCAACGGCCGAACCGCTTGGCCGATGCCACGATTTTTGAACGTTCCTTATAAACGTCCATGGAATCGGCAAAAAGCTTTTTAACCTCCACGGGGTCGGCGTCCCTTCCCCGCAGATAGGCCGACGCCTCAAAGGTTCTTACTCCGGTCCTCAGCACAAAGTTTCTTGTGTCAAGCATAATTCCGGCAAAAAGCGCCTCGGCCTCGGGCTTTTCGATAATATCGTCGCCCATATACTGCAAAAGCTCGCAAACCATTTCACAAGCCGACGACGCATAGGGTTCATGATAGAAAATAACCGCATCGTCGATAAAGTCAACATTTTTGCGATGGTGGTCGATGACAACCTTGGTAGAGCAAACAGAAAACAAATCGGGAGCGTCTATAAAGTCCTTTCGGTGGGTGTCAACCACGATAACAAGGCTTTTCTTGGTTATAAGGCTCATGGCCTTTTCGCCGCTTATAATAACGCCCTTGTCATATTTTTTATCAACTCGGTCGATAAGCTGTTTTGCAAGATGCTGCTCACGATTGAGCACAATATATCCCTTGGGTCCTATTGTGTGAACGGCCTTCCAAAGTCCTATGGAAGCGCCGAGACTGTCAAGGTCACCGTATTTGTGCCCCACGATAAAAACGCAGTCGCTTCCCCTTATAAGCTCTTTAAGGGCGGCAGCAATGACTCTCGTCTTGACCTTTGTTCGCTTTTCCACGCCCTTGCTGCTTATTCCGCCGAAGAATTCGAAATTGTTGAGACGCTTGACCGCGGTCTGATCTCCGCCGCGCCCCTGTGCCATTTCGAGAGCCTGTCTGGCGCTCAATTCGCAGTCCTTAAGGTTTTTGTCTCCCCTTCCGACACCTATGGAAAGGGTCGCGTTTTTATCGCCGTGCACCTTTAAATTTCTAACCTTGTCAAGCACGTCGAATTTTTCGGCCTTCATAAGTGCAAAACCGCGCTCGTTTAACACAAAAAGATATGTGTGATTGTTGAGCTTTTTCATAAAGCCGTCGGTCTTTGAGGCAAAGGCCTCGATTTCCCTTTCAATCTGACCTCTGACCGAAGCGCGCTCGCTTTCGGCCAAATTCACCGTCAATTCGTCAAAGGAGTCGATCGACATTATCATGACCACCGGGCGGCTTGCGTCAAATTCATCGGCAATCCTTTTAAGGTCGGTCACATCGACAAAATAAAGCGTGTCGAATTTTTCCCCGCCCGCCTCGTAGCAGGTTTTATAAACGGTATATTTTCTGCCGCCGAAGGAAACGTCGGCGCGGTCGGAAACGGAAATGGCCGATCGAACGGTCTCGGGGAAGATCTCGTCGGGAAGATCGCCCAAAACATCCTTTCCCTTGAGCACGTCGGTGCGGAAACGCTTGTTATACCACACGATTTTGTTGCCCTTTAAAAGCAAAACCGGCATGGTGAAATTGGTGAAAAGATCTGAATCTGGAGTTTTCAGCTTTTCGACCGTTCCCGAATAGAAGCTGAAGAAATATGAGCTTAAGCGGTTTTTGCAAAAGTAAACTATACCGGCGCACAAAAGCATAACCCCTGCGGAAACAAACAGACAAACTATGTTTCCCGAAAGGATGTATACTGCGGCGGTTTGTGCCAAAAGAACCGCAAAGAAAATTGTTATAACAGTATTAAAGGTGGCTGTTGAACGGTCACTATGAGTGTTTTTCCTCACAAAACAGACCTCCCGCTGATCAGATTTGCATTATAACCGGAAGAATCATCGGACTTCTCCGGGTTTTCTGATATAAAAATCTCGAAAGCGAATCCCGAACCTCGTTTTTAATCGAGCTCCAATCGGTAATGTTGTTGTCATAACAGTAGTCAAGAGATCTGTTGACCACATTGCGAGCATTGTCAAGCAGCTGTTCGCTTTCTCTGACATAAACAAAGCCTCTTGAAATGAGCTCGGGACCCGAAAGAATATCTCCGCTCTCCTTGTCCATGGTTATGGCGACGATGATAATTCCGTCCTCCGAAAGGTGCTTACGGTCTCGGAGCACAATGCTTCCGACATCACCCACGCCGAGACCGTCGACAAAGACCTTGCCCGACGGAACCTCGTCGGTGATTTTTATGCTTTTCTTTGTAAGCTCTATAACCTTTCCGATGTCGGAAATAACTATATTTTCCTTGGGTATACCCATTTGAACGGCAAGCTGCGCGTTTTTACGCAGATGCATCTGCTCGCCGTGAACGGGAATAAAGAATTTGGGATTTATCATTCCCATCATCATTTTAAGCTCTTCCTGGCAGGCATGACCCGACACATGAACGTCATACATACGCTCATACACAACCTCGGCGCCAAGCTTCATAAGCTCGTTTATGACAATGTTGACTGTCTTTTCGTTTCCGGGAATGGGATTCGCCGAAATAACAATAAGGTCGTTTGGTCCCACCGTAACCTTGCGGTGGTCGCCGAAAGCCATACGATGCAGAGCCGACATGGCCTCGCCCTGAGACCCGGTGGTGATTATGACAAGCTTGTCGTCGGTATAATTTTTAATAAGGTCAATGTCGATAAGCACGCCCTTAGGGATTTTAAGGTAGCCGAGTTCTGTGGCGATGGTCACCACGTTAATCATGCTCCGCCCCGAAACGGCCACCTTTCTTCCGCATTTTACAGCCTCGTCAACGATCTGCTGAACTCGGTGGATGTTGCTCGAGAAGGTCGCGACAACTATTCGCTTGCCGCCTGCGTCCTTAAAAATATGCGAAAGGCTTGCTCCCACGATTTTTTCGCTCATGGTAAAACCCGGTCGAGTGGCATTGGTGGAGTCCATAAGCAGCGCAAGCACACCTTTTTTTCCAAGCTCGGAAAACTTGGCGAAATCAATCATTTCACCGTCTATGGGAGTACTGTCGATTTTGAAATCTCCCGTGTGGACAATTGTTCCGACGGGTGTTTTGACCGCAACGGCAACCGAATCGGGAATGGAATGATTGACATGAATAAACTCGGTTTTAAAGCAGCCGAGAGTCACGGTGTCCCCGGGCTTCACAATGTTAAGCTTTGCCTTGGAAAGCAGGCCGTGTTCCTTTAATTTTCCCTCGATAAGACCGACCGTCAGTTTTGTGGCATAAATCGGGCAATTAAGCACCTTGAGAAGATACGGAATTCCTCCGATATGGTCCTCATGACCGTGGGTTATGACAAGACCCTTTACCCTATCGGCATTTTTGACCACATAGCTGAAATCCGGGATGACTATGTCGACGCCGGGCATTTCGTCATCGGGGAAGGTCATACCGCAGTCGATAATAAACATATCGTTGCCGTATTCGTAAACCGTCATGTTTTTGCCGATTTCGTCAAGACCGCCCAAAGAAATGATCTTAAGCGGCGGAGTCTTTTTGCCTCTCGACGGAGATTTTGAACGGTGTCCCTGGGCGTTTCTGCGTCCTGCCGAAAAATTTTGAGATTTTTCCGAACGCTTGACCGTTTCCTTCTTTTCTGCGGATTTTTCGGTAACCGAAGAACGGCTCGTTCTGCCGTTTTTCTTCGGAGCAGAAGGGGCCTTGTTATTATTTGATTTTGTCATAGTAAGTAAACATACCTCCAAAATTTTGTTGTTTTATGTATTGGGGCCTCGTGCCCCTAATCCTCAAATAAATTATACTTTATATTACTACCTTTTGCCCGTTTTGTCAAGTAAAGTCGGGGCTTTAGGCGATTTCCGCGCACGGCTTTCGGTTTTATTATTGACGCGGCAAAAAATTTTAATCATACATCTCGTTTTTTAACGGGATTTATGCTATAATAAATTAAATATATGATAAACGGAGAAAAGCATGAGTAAAAAACAGGTTGAGGTTTTCACCGACGGTGCCTGTTCGGGCAATCCCGGACCGGGCGGCTGGGGCGCCGTGTTGAGATACAAACAGCACGAAATCGAGCTTTCGGGCGGAGAATCGGAAACGACAAATAACCGTATGGAGTTGACCGCCGTTATAAAAGCGCTGGAGAAATTAAACGAGCCCTGTCTTGTCACGTTGACGACCGATTCCAAATATGTTTCGGACGGAATATCAAAGGGCTGGGCAAGATCATGGCAGAAGAACGGTTGGAAAAAAGCGGACAAAAAGCCGGCACTTAACAGCGACCTTTGGCAAAGTCTCCTTGAGCTTTGCGACAGGCATGAAGTGAAAATCGTTTGGGTCAAGGGTCACGCGGGCCACCCGGAAAATGAGCGCTGCGACACACTTGCCACGGGATATATAAAAAGAATGAGGGAGCAGCATGACTGAAAAACAGCGAGCGGCGCAATGCGTTGAAATTTTAAAAAAGGTTTACCCTGACGCGCGATGTTCTCTCGACTCAAAATCCGCTTTTGAGCTCCTTGTGGCCACACGCCTTTCGGCTCAGTGCACCGACGCGCGGGTAAATATGGTGACTCCTGCCCTTTTTAAGCGCTTCCCCACACCCGAGGAAATGAGCAAAGGAAGCTATGAAGAGGTCGGCGAATACATAAAATCCTGCGGTCTTTATAAAACCAAAGCCAAAAGCCTTGTGGAAATGAGCAAAATGATTTGCGAAAAATTCGGCGGCGAGGTTCCCGCAACCCTTGAGGATCTCATAACCCTTCCCGGTATCGGCCGAAAAACCGCCAACCTCATCATGGGAGACATTTACGGAAAGCCCGCCGTTGTGGCCGACACTCATCTTATAAGAATAAGCAACCGCCTCGGATTTTGCGACACCTCCGACCCCGTAAAGGTGGAAATGAAGCTCAAGGGAATTCTCGACCCAAAAGAATCAAACGACTTTTGCCACCGAATAGTTCATTTCGGAAGAGATACCTGCTCGGCAAGAAATCCGAAATGCAATTGCTGCCCGCTGTCCGAGCTTTGCAGAAATCACGTCAAATAATATGCAGTAAAGGAGACTTGAAAATCAAGCCTCCTTTTTTGTTATTCGACCTCTGCCCAAAGATTATCTATCCATTCGGTATTGACCGTACCGGCAGGGCGCTCGTCGGTGTAATAGTTCAGAAACTGTATTCCGATTTTTTTGACCTTGGTAATGTCAAATCCCTCCGATGCCGTACATCCCGCAAGAGGTATCACAATATGATTCCATTCCCCTGCCGTCAAATCCGCCGTTTTAATACTTTGAACGTTTAAATCACAGAAGCAATCGTTCCACGAGCCCGAATATGTGTTGTCCTCATTAACGAAATCCCGCGACGAAAGTATGATGCGTATATCGGACACCTCGGCCATATCCGCCGCAGCGGGTATAAAATCAAAAGATATATAATCCACATTCGAAAAATCTGTTGTTCCCGGCATTTTGTAATAAAGGCCGACACCGCCGGTGTTCTGCGCCTTGAGACTTGCGGCGCCCTGAGTTTTTGACGAATAATCGGCGGTTACGCTGTCTCCCGTGTAAGCATTCCAATTTCTCACGGTATCGCAGTTTGAAATCATAAAACTGCGAGACGTGTCGGCATTGTTTATGGGTTCGCCGCTTTCGCTGTAATAGCAGACAAAATTATCCACATTAAACTCCACGCCGTCCCCGTTTGAAATATTAAACCAGGTGAACCTCATGCCGGTGATGTTGCTCCAATCGGCCGAGTCAACCGCCCTTGGAATATCCGAAAGGGCAAAGTCGAAATCATTGTTCCAGCCCTTATAAATGTTGCTTGCAGGAATGTTGAGGTCAAAGCCGTCCTGCCCATCGGTTATAAAATTGATTTGGAAAAAGTCCTGTCCGCGGTCGGAGGAAGCATAATCTATTCCGCTCCAAAGCGAAAATCTCACGCGGTTATAGGGCGTTACATTTGCCGAAATGCCGTCGGTGTAGTACATAAAGGCCATGGAACCCACACCCGCCGTGTTGTCACGGCAATTATCGTTGTTGTTGAGACACATACTTGTGAGTCCTCTCGAATCGTTTTCCGAGAAAATCGTAGTACCGTAGCCCGTCGACCAACCGAGCGTTGAATTGCAATCGGTCAGCCAAAGCTCGCCGTTTTCGACGTGTGGTCCAACTTCAAGATAGCACACAAAATTATCGATGTTAAACTCTACGCTCTCCCCTTGAGAAATGTTGAACCACGTAAAACGCATACGGCTTATATTTGACAGGTCTGCGGTATCAACCGCCCTCGGAATTGCCGAAATATCAAAAACAAAATCATTGTTCCAACCCTGTCTTATACTGCTTGCGGGAATGTTAAGGTTATATCCGTCCTGCTCGGTTCCGTCAACCTTAGTGACCAGGTTCACCTGGAAGAAATCCTGCTGACGGTTTGAGGAGGCATAATCAATACCGCACCACATAGAAAATCTGATTTTGTTATAAGGTGTGAGATCGGCGCTCTGACCCGGTGAATAGTCAAGTATGGCCATAGCTCCGACCCCGGCGCCCATTGAGGTACAGCCGTCGGGATTTCTCATGCACATACTTGTGAGCCCCCGAGAGTCATTTTCCACAAAAAGCTCGGTAGAGCCTACTGCTCCGAATCCGTCGGTGGAATTGCAGTCGGTCAGCCAAAGCTCGCCGTTTTCCATGTATGGACCCACCGTTGTCCCGCTTATTGTCGTTTCAAGCAAACACCACCAGTCGACATGCATACGGCTGTTGCCGCTGCGGTTTAGAGATGATGGCGAAAGCCATGCCACCCCGTCTCCCGTATTTCCGCTGTCTCCGGGAGCCGAATCAAGCACAAGAAATGTATCGTCGCTCGGGTCATACTCGGCAAGCACAATAAAATGACCGTATGCCACATGGGCAATCGCAGCCTTTCCGCTTTGGGAAATATAATTTTTAAGGGTGTCGCTATAAACCGTCGCCCATGTTCCGTCATCGGTCACCTCAAAGCCGTAGGTGTCTCCGAAGGCCGATTCAAGCCTCGGATAAACAACGGTGCGGTCGGTTCCGCCGCTGGGAAAGGTTGAACCGTTATAGCCGTTAATGTTATGCGCCCACGTTGCTATGCTGTCCACGGCCTGAGGAATATCATCAATGCCGCTGATGTAATTTATGGCGTTGACAGCCGAAAGAATTCCGCATCCTGTACCGCCTATCGTTCCTTCACCGTAGGTTTGGTACCTCCAGCGGCCGTCATACTGACTGTATGCTACCGCATCGGCCACCGAGGGAATTGTCATTGCGAAGAAGGTAGACATAAGCAGAGTCAGGCAAAGCATTGCAGATAAAATTTTCCGTGTTCTCATTGTGTATCGACTCCTTTAGCAAATTAAATCCTACGAAGGATTTGGTATATTATACCAATCATTTTGTTAATTGTCAATATTTTACAACGACTTAAATAAAACTTTTCAGAAAAAAACAAAACCGAACCCGTCGAAACAGGTTCGGTTAAACATTTTATACAAAAATCAGCCGAAATATCTCTTAAGCAAACCGGCAAAAGCCTTGCCATGCCGGGCCTCGTCGCGAGCCATTTCATGAACGGTGTCGTGAATCGCATCGAGATTAAGAGCCTTGGCACGCTTTGCAAGGTCGGTCTTTCCCATGGTTGCGCCGTTTTCGGCCTCAACACGCATTTCAAGATTTTTCTTGGTGGAATCGGTCACGACCTCACCGAGAAGTTCGGCAAACTTTGCGGCGTGCTCGGCCTCTTCGTAAGCAGCCTTTTCCCAGTAAAGACCGATTTCGGGATAACCCTCTCTGTGAGCCACGCGAGCCATTGCGAGATACATACCGACTTCGGAACATTCGCCGTTGAAGTTGGCGCGAAGATCATCGATTATGTCCTGAGGTACTCCCTGTGCCACGCCGACAACGTGCTCGGCAGCCCAGCTCATCTCATCGCTTTGCTCGACGAATTTCTCGGCGGGAGCCTTGCACTGAGGACATTTCTCGGGAGGAGTGTCTCCCTCGTGAACATAACCGCAAACAGAACATACAAATTTTTTCATAATTAAAACCTCCGAAATTTTAGTTTATTTTTTCAAGACAGGCTTTGCACCTGCCAAACAAAACAATTTGGGTATAATCAACGTCACACTCAAGCCGATTTTGAATTTCAAGAGAAAAGTCTGAAAAATCAGGCTCGAAAACATCAATGATTTTGTGACAGTTTCTGCAGACAAAATGGCAGTGATTACTTGTGTCGCCGTCGAAATGCTCCTTGCCGTCAACTGTAAAGCTGATAATTTTACCGTCGGCCGAAAGCCCCTTAAGATTACGATAGACCGTTCCGAGACTTATGTTCGGGAAAATTTTTCGGGTGCTTTCATAAACATCGTCGGCGCAAGGATGATCCTTCCGAGAGGCCAAATCCTTTGCAATGGCTTCCCTTTGCCTCGAATATTTTTTCTCAACCGTCATTTTGTTCACCTCTTTAATAACGATAATCATTATCGTTATTGATAATATATCATACTTTTTTCTTTCTGTCAAGAGGTTTTTAAAAATTTTTTTGAAAATAAAAAAGCAGGAAAGAAAAACTCTTTCCTGCAAAAAAGCACAAGCTCTTATCTTAAAATGAATTCCTCGCGCTTGGGACCGTTTGTGACAACGCCGATGTGAACGCCGATTTCCTTCTCGATGGTGAGAACATAGTTCTTGCAGTTTTCGGGAAGATCGTCGAAATTCTTGATTCCGCGAATGTCGGTTTTCCAACCGGGAAGGGTTATATAGACCGGTTTTGCAATTTCAAGCTGAGCATTTACGGGGAATTCCTTGGTAACTTCTCCGTTTATTTCATATCCCACGCAAATCTTAAGCTCATCAAGATAGCCGAGAGCGTCAAGCACGGTCAGAGCGACCTTGGTGGCTCCCTGAGCACGGCAGCCGTATCTCGTTGCCACGGCGTCAAACCAGCCCATTCTTCTCGGACGGCCGGTGGTGGCGCCGAATTCGCCGTTGTCTCCACCGCGGCGGCGAAGCTCGTCGGCCTGCTCACCGAACATCTCGCTTACAAAGGGTCCCGCGCCGACGGCACTTGAATATGCCTTTACGACGGTGACGATTTCCTTGATGTTATAGGGAGCAATACCCGCACCGATTGCGCCGTAGCCGGCAACGGTGTGGGAAGAAGTGGTGAAGGGATAGATACCGAAATCCGGATCCTTAAGAGAACCAAGCTGACCCTCAAGAAGAATATTTTTGCCCTCATCCTGGGCTTTTTGAAGGAATTCAAAGGTGTTGCAGACATAAGGTGCAATCTGATCCTTATAGCTCATAAGGGTTTCGAAAATCTCATCCGCATTAAGGGTAGGCTTATGATAAAGATGCTCGAGCAAAAGATTTTTAACTTCAAGCACCGATTCGAGACGGGCACGAAGTCTTTCGGGATAAAACAGCTCGCATACCGGAATACCGATTTTGGCATATTTATCGGAATAGAAAGGCGCAATACCCGATTTGGTGGAGCCGAAGGACTTGCCCTTAAGGCGCTCCTCCTCATACTGGTCGAACAGTACATGATATGGCATGACCATCTGTGCACGCTCGGAAATGAGAATTTTGGGGTCTATTCCCTTTTCCTTAAGCATATTGAGTTCGTTAACAAAGGTGGGAACATTGAGAGCCACGCCGTTGCCTATGACATTGACAATGTGGTCATAGCAAACGCCCGACGGAAGCAAATGGAGCACCGTCTTGCCCTTGTCGTTTATTATGGTGTGACCGGCGTTGGCGCCGCCCTGAAAGCGGACAACAATGTCGGATTCGGCGGCATACATATCGGTAATTTTGCCCTTACCTTCATCGCCCCAGTTTGCACCAACTATTGCTCGTACCATTTTTCATCAATCCTTTAATAATATTTATGGAAGCCTTTAAAAAGGCACACTATACATTCAAAACGGCCTCTTCGCCGAGAAGCTCTTTGTTCGGTTCAACAACCTCACGGCGAACCTTTTCCACATATTCGGCGGTTTGCTGAGGGGCTCTTCCCACATATTTTTTGGGGTCGAGCGTACCGGACAGCTTTTGCTCGTCCATTCCGAAGGCAGGGTCGGCGGCAATGCGCTTAATAAGGTCGTTTTCGCGGCCGTAAACCTTGACCTGTTCGCCCGCCTGC
>URYV01000031.1 GCA_900552285.1 uncultured Oscillospiraceae bacterium | reverse complement strand
AAGGATTCCTCTTTCTCGTCGTAACGTCTGTCGCCTTCGATGATGGAGCGCAGATCCAGGTCGGTGTCTGCGTAATCGATGTTCTCGGACATCTCCACTTCCTCGCCGTTGTCTTTCAGGACTCTCACGTCCAGACCCAGGGACTGGAGTTCCTTTAAGAGTACCTTGAAGGACTCGGGGATACCCGGCTCCGGAATGTTCTCGCCCTTGATGATGGCCTCGTAGGTCTTCACACGGCCCACAACGTCATCGGACTTCACGGTCAGGATCTCCTGGAGCGTATAGGATGCACCGTATGCCTCCAGGGCCCATACCTCCATCTCACCGAAACGCTGTCCGCCGAACTGAGCCTTACCTCCGAGAGGCTGCTGAGTAACGAGGGAGTAGGGGCCGGTGGAACGGGCGTGAATTTTATCGTCAACAAGATGGTGAAGCTTTAAGAAGTACATAATTCCGACGGTTACGCGGTTGTCGAACTTTCTTCCGGTGCGGCCGTCGTAGAGCTCGGTTTTGCCGTCCTCGGCAAGACCCGCCTCCTTAAGAGCCTCGCGGATGTCCTCCTCGTGAGCGCCGTCGAAAACGGGGGTGCAGACCTTCCAGCCGAGGGCTCTTGCGGCATAGCCGAGATGCACCTCAAGCACCTGTCCGATGTTCATTCGGGAAGGAACGCCGAGGGGATTGAGCACGATGTCGAGGGGGGTGCCGTCGGGCAGGAAGGGCATATCCTCGACGGGGAGAATTCTCGAAACAACGCCCTTGTTTCCGTGGCGGCCGGCCATTTTGTCTCCCACCGAGATTTTTCTCTTTTGGGCGATATAGCAGCGGACGACCATGTTAACTCCGGGGTTGAGCTCGGAGGAATTGTGGCGGTCGAAAACCTTGACGTCGACAATGGTGCCGTATTCGCCGTGGGGAACGCGCAGCGAGGTGTCTCTGACCTCTCTTGCCTTTTCGCCGAAAATGGCGCGCAGCAGCCGCTCCTCGGCGGTCATTTCGGTCTCGCCCTTGGGGGTGACCTTACCCACAAGAATGTCGCCGGCGCGAACCTCGGCGCCGATGCGGATGATTCCGCGCTCGTCAAGGTCCTTAAGGGCGTCCTCGCCCACGTTCGGGATGTCTCTTGTTATCTCTTCGGCTCCGAGCTTTGTGTCTCTGGCCTCGAGCTCGTATTCTTCAATATGAATTGATGTGAAAACGTCGTCTCTGACGACCTTTTCGTTTATAAGCACGGCGTCCTCATAGTTATAGCCCTCCCAGGTCATAAAGCCGATGAGAGCGTTCTTTCCGAGGGCAACCTCGCCGTTGCTTGTGGCGGGGCCGTCGGCGATAACGTCGTGGGGCTCGACGTGCTGACCCTCCGACACCACGGGGCGCTGATTTATGCAGGTGCCCTGGTTCGAACGGAGGAATTTGATGATTTCGTATTTGTCGACCTCGCCCGACTCGGTGGTGACCTCCACGCTGTCGGCGTCGACCTTGGTGACGGTTCCGGCGCGTTCGCAAAGCACGCAAACGCCCGAGTCGACCGCAGCCTTATATTCCATACCGGTTCCGACAATGGGGGAATCGGTCTTGAGCAGCGGAACGGCCTGACGCTGCATGTTGGCGCCCATGAGGGCACGGTTGGCGTCGTCGTTCTCGAGGAAGGGGATCATGGAGGTGGCCACCGAAATAACCATCTTAGGCGAAACGTCCATGAAATCGGCCATTTCTCTTTCCACTTCTATAAACTCGTCTCTGCGGCGGGCCGAAACCTTGGCTCTGGCGAAACGTCCCTGCTCGTCGAGGGGCTCGTTGGCCTGGGCCACGACGTAATCGTCCTCAACGTCGGCGGTCATGTAAACCACCTCGTCAAGCACCACGCCGGTTTCTTTATCCACGCGGCGGTAGGGCGCCTCAACAAAGCCGTATTCGTTAATTCTCGCAAAGGTGGCGAGGTAGGAAATAAGTCCGATGTTGGGTCCTTCGGGGGTCTCTATAGGACACATGCGGCCGTAGTGGGTATAGTGAACGTCACGAACCTCGAATCCGGCGCGGTCACGGGAAAGTCCTCCGGGGCCGAGAGCCGACAGACGGCGCTTGTGGGTGAGCTCGGCGAGGGGGTTGGTCTGATCCATGAACTGGGACAGCGGCGAAGAGCCGAAGAACTCGCGAATGGCGGCCACAACGGGACGGATATTGATAAGGCTTATGGGGGTGACGGCCTCGGCGTCCTGAGCCTGAACGCCCATTTTCTCGCGAACCACGCGCTCCATACGGGTGATACCGATACGGAACTGATTTTGCAGCAGCTCGCCTACCGAACGGATTCGGCGGTTGCCGAGATGGTCGATGTCGTCGACGCTGCCCACGTCATAGGTCAGCCCGAGAATGTAGCTGACGGTGGCAAAAATGTCGTCGAGGGTGATGTGCTTGGGGATGAGCTTATCCTTGTTTGCGCGAAGAGCGGCCTTAAGCTCCTCCTCGTCGTCATAAGCCTCTAAAAGCTTTACAAGCTCGTCAAAGCAGACGCGCTCGTTGATTCCGCACTCGGCCTCGGCGTCGAAATTAACATAGTCCTTTATGTCGACGGTGTGGTTGGCAATGACCTTGTGCTCGCTCTTGCCTTCCTCGGTCTCGACCTCGATGTATGCTTCCTTAACGCCCTTTTTGTCGAACAGCTCGGCAAGCTCGCGGGAAACGGTAACGCCGGGTTCCGCAAGCAGCTCGCCGGTCAGCGGGTCGGCCACGGGTCTTGTCAGCGTGCGGCCGAGCACACGTCCCACAATGTTGAGCTTTTTGTTGTATTTAAAGCGTCCGACTCTCGAGAGGTCGTATCTCTGGGGGTCGAAGAAAAGATTATTGATATGAGTGGTGGCGCCGTCGACGGTAAAGGGCTCGCCGGGGCGCAGCTTTTTGTAAACCTCGAGGAGAGCCTCCTCGCTGTTTTTGGTAACATCCTTTTCGATGGTTGCAAGAAGGCGCTCGCTTTCGCCGAAATATTCCTTTATCTCCTCGTCCTTGCCGATTCCGAGGGCGCGGATGAAGGTGGTCAGCGGCAGCTTGCGGTTTTTGTCTATGCGGACATAGATGATCTCGTTCTGGTCGGTCTCATATTCGAGCCATGCGCCGCGGATAGGGATGATTGTGGCGCTGAAAAGCTTGCGGCCGGATTTGTCCACCGCAACGTCGAAATATGCGCCGGGGGAACGGACGAGCTGGGAAACAATGACGCGCTCGGCGCCGTTTATGACAAAGGTGCCCGAGGGGGTCATGAGGGGGAAGTCTCCCATAAAGACTTCGCTTTCCTTGATTTCACCGGTTTCTTTGTTGAGCAGGCGCGCGGTCACACGCAGGGGCGCCGCATAGGTCGCGTCGCGCTCCTTACACTCTAAAATAGTGTATTTGGGCTGCTCGTCAAAGCGGTATCCGAGGAAGGTCAGCTCGAGATTGTTGCTGTAATCCCGAATGGGCTGCATCTCGTCGAAGACCTCTTTAAGCCCCTGCTCCACAAACCATCTGTAGGAGCTCTTCTGAACCTCGATAAGGTTTGGCATTTCAAGGACCTCGTTGATCTTTGAAAAGCTGTAACGTTCGTTGGTTCCGAGTCTTACCTTCTTAACATTTACCATCGACTTTACCACTCCGTTTTATTAGGATTTTGAAAAACATCCGTCAGCCGCACCCCTTTTCCGAAAAGGACGGCCGAAAAAATCGGCTACCCCGCGTCTTTTCCGTCTCGGAGCAAAGGTGCAAACTAACCTATATTAGTACAAAGTAGCATTTTAACTCAAGTGGGGTCAAATGTCAAGAGATTTTTAAAAATTTGTTTACAAACGGCTTTTTTGAGCAAAATCGGGGCTTGCAAAGAACAAAAAGAAACACTCGGCACGGTTGTCTGTTTTTACTCAGGCTTTCGAATATAATCTCCGAATCTCCTTTTAAGATATTCATCCAGGTCATAACACGGTTCGTGTTCTTCGATTTCGCTCTCGGGCACGTCCTCAAACCTTCGGTCGAGAAGGAAATTGGCGGGCGAAGGTATATATCTTCCCCCCTCCTTCTGCCAGTTTTCGCTTTTTTTGAAATGCCTAACGCTCTGCATTATTTTTTCGAAGGTATCACCGTCGGGGGCGAGAAACTCAAAGGCCTTTCTTGCCCTGACAACATTCTGTTTTTTCGGATACTCTCTCCAAAACTCCTCAAACCGTCCGCCGCCCGAATTTTTCTGCGGCTCTTTTTCATTATCATTGTCTGTGTCATTGTCATTAACATTATCATTATCTTTATCATTATCATTATCGGCTTTTTTGGGTTTTTCGAAAAAGCCCTCGCTTTTTTCGCTTTCTCCCGGTTTTTCGGATTTTTTGTTTTCTTCCCCCCGCCCGCTCTTTTTGGGACGTCCTCCCTTTTTGCCGTTTTCGGAATTTTTGGCGGTCACCGCCTCGTATTTTTCGGCGTCCCGCTTGATTTGGCTTTTCATGAAGGAAAAGCACATGGCGGTGACTTCGTCGAGAGCGTCGGAGATGTCCTCTCCCCTTATCCCGTAGGCCATGACGGCCGAAAACAGCTTTCCCCTTTGCTCGTCGGAGAGCCGCATACAATTTTGCTCCCAATCGGCATAAATTAAAAATGATTTTTTAAGCTTCATAAATTCGCCTCCTAAAAAGGGGTCCGAAAACAAAGAAAGGTTGCACTTTTGAATGCAACCTTTTTAAAAATTTTTTATTTTATTTGTTGAACACAACGCTGTAAACGGCCGCGACGACAAGAGCCGGAAGAAAATTCCCCACCTTTATCTTTTTGCCGAACACGAGATTTATGCCCACGCAGAATATAAGAGCCGAGCCCACAAAGGAAATGTCGCTTATGACGCTTTGGGGCACAAAGGAGCCGAAAAAGGCCGCCGCAGCGGTTATCAGCCCCTCATAAACAAGAATGGCCGCCGCCGAAAAAATCGTTCCGATACCGTAGGAGGAGGCAAAAACGAGGGAGATGATAAAGTCGAGCACCGACTTTGAAACAAGGGTGGTGCAGTTTCCCGTTGTGCCGTCCTCAATGGCGCCCACAACGGCCATGGCTCCCACGCACACCACAAGGGACAGCCCCACAAAGCCTTCCACAAAGCCGCCGTCGCCCTGCGCTCCCACCGCCGACTTGATTTTCTCGCCGAGGCAGTCCATTCGCCGCTCAATTCCGCAAAGCTGACCGAGCAGCCCGCCGAGCACGAGGCTTATGATGAGCAGCATACCGCCTGCCGTTTCAAAGCCCTTTTCCGACGGAACAAGCATTGAGGCAAAGGCCCCGCCCGCGCCGATAAACATTGTTGCCACTCCGCAGGCCGACATGAGAATGTTCTGAACCTGCTCGCTTATTCCTTTTTTAAAGAGCATACCCAAAAGGCAGCCGACGGCCACCGCCGCGGTGTTTATAAGGGTGCCGAGCCCTATCATAAAATCACTTCCGTTCGACAAAATATTCTAAATGACTCAGGGGAAATTGTCAACGCGAATTTTTCGGAAATTTTAAACCATAAACTTTTATTCAACGAAAAAAGGCACGGCCAAACGCCATGCCTTAAAATCGTCGTATTTAAGCCTTCACAACCGAAACCTTGACCGTTCCGGTGAGGTCGGGCAGCTTGCGTCCCGAAAGCTTTATCTTTTCCATTTTCCCGGGAAGAACCCTTTCGCGGTATTCGGAGGCAAGCTCGGTGTCGTTTGATTCCACCGTTATCCTGACCTTTTCCATGGGCTTTTTGACACGGAAAAGCATGATCATGTCCCGTCCGAGGTCGACGCAGATTCGGTGAGGAATTATATATGACACGTTCTCGCCCCTTTCGGTGGAGACGAAATTTTCCCCGAAGGTGGGATTTTTGAGATATTCGGCGGCCGAACGCCCGGCAAGCTCGGATTCGTTTGACACAAAATCCACAAGGTCGTGAACGTGAAGCACGTTGCCGCAGGCGAAAATGCCCTCCACAAGGGTCTGGCGGAACTGGTCGACGATGGGTCCCTTGGTGACGGGGCTTATGGGAATTCCCGCAAGCTCGGTCAGCTCGTTTTCGGGGATAAGGCCCACCGAAAGCAGCAGGGTGTCGCACTCATAGAATTTTTCGGTTCCGGGGACGGGGCGTCTTGCTTTGTCAACCTCGGCGACGGTGACCCCCTCCACCCTGTTTTTGCCGTGAATTTCGGTGACGGTGTGGGAAAGCAGCAGCGGAATGTTGTTGGCGACAAGGCATTCGTCCATATTTTTCTTGGTGCCGTTTGAATATGGCATAAGCTCGCAGACGGCAAGCACGTCGGCGCCGGTTCTCTTAAGACGGTCGGCCATAATAAGACCTATATCCCCAGAGCCGAGCACAAAAACCTTTTTGCCGAGGGTATAGCCCTCGCAGTTTACAAGCTTTTGGGCGATACCCGCCGTGTAAACTCCCGCAGGGCGGCTGCCGGGTATGGCAACGGCTCCCCTGCTGCGCTCGCGGCAGCCCATGGCGAGAATTATGGCTCCCGCCTTTATTGTGAAAAAGCCGTTTTGATTTTGATAGGTGACCTCCCGCTCCTTTGTTATGGAGGTGACCATGGACGAGCTGTATATTTTAATTCCCAGCTCCTCAAGCTTTTGCTCGAAAACGGCGGCGTATTCGGGGCCTGACATTTCCTTTCCGAACCGCTCGAAGCCGAAGCCGGTATGGACGCACTGAAGCAGTATTCCGCCGGGTCTGACCTCGCGGTCTATCATGACGATGTCGCTGACTCCCGCGTCGTAGGCGGCGGCCGCGGCGGCCATTCCCGCAGGGCCGGTTCCGATTATGACAAGATCGTGCTTTTCCATTATTTCACCGTCCGTTCCATAAGAATTTCCGAGCCCTTGCCCTTTTTGGTGACCCGCTCCATGGGGGTCTCGTTGACCGCGGCGATAAGGTGCATGACGTGGGGGGTGCAAAAGCCTCCCTGACATCTGCCCATGCCCGACCTTGTGCGGCGCTTGACGCCGTCCATGTCGAGGGCGGGGGGATTGCGCTTTAAGGCGTCGATTATCTCCCCTTCGCTTATAAGCTCGCAGCGGCAGACAATGTGGCCGTAGGAGGGGTGTTCCCTTATATAGTCGTTTTTGTCCTTCGGCGACATTTTGCGGAAGGCGTGAATGTCGGGTCGGGTGGGGTCGAAATCCCGCCGCTCTCTGAATTCGATGGGCATGGTTTTGAGGATTTCCACCACATATTCGGCAATGGCGGGCGCCGAGGTAAGGCCGGGAGAGTCTATACCGGCGCAATGAATGAGGTTTTTGACCTTATTTGAGGGTCTTATTATGAAATCTCCGCCGGGCACCGAGGCGCGCACCCCGGCAAAGGCGGTTATGGTCTTGGAAAAGTCAACCGACGGCAGCGTGGTTTTGGCGCTCTTTCTCACCCTGTCAAGCCCCTCGGCGGTGGTTTCGGTGCTTTCGCAGGTCTCCACCCTGCTTGCGGTGGGGCCGGTGAGCAGATTGCCGTCGACGGTGGGGGTGACGAGAATGCCCTTGCCGTTTTCGTCGGGCATACGGAAAATGGTGTGCCTTGCCTTTTGTCCCTCCGACTTGTCAAGCAGCAGGTATTCCCCCGCTCGCGGAATGACGCCGAAGATGTCGTCCCCCGAAAGCCTTGCGATTTCGTCCACGCCGCCTCCGGCGCAGTTTATGAGATATTTACAGTCCATCTGCTGACCGTTTTTTGCCTTGACGGTGAAATACTCGCCGCGGATTATTTCACACACGTCGAAATTGCGCTTGAAGGTGACGCCGTTGTCCATGGCGTTGCCCACGGCGGCAATGGCAAGCTCATAGGGGGAAATTATGGCGGCGCGGCGGCAGAGCATGGCCGCAACCACATTTTCCGACAAAAAGGGCTCGATACGTCTTGCGTCGCTGCCGGTCAGTATTTCAAGACCGGGCACGCCGTTTTCCCGCCCTCTGAGCACAAGCTCGGAAAGGCCGCTTTTTTCCTTTTCGGAAAAGGCAGTCACCATGGAGCCGTTTTCTATATAAGGGACGTTAAGCTCCTTCGCCGCCTTTTCCATAAGACCGATGCCGCGCGCGTTGAGCGAGGCCTTAAGGGTGCCGGGAATGGGGTCGAAGGCGCCGTGAATTATGGCGCTGTTGGCCTTTGTGGCTCCGCAGGCAACGTCGTTTCCCTTTTCGACTATGCAGATTTTAAGCTCATATCTGGCAAGCTCGCGGGCGATGAGGCTTCCCACCGCTCCGGCGCCGATTATACCTATGTCAAAAAGCATATTTTATCTCCGTTTTTCGGGTCTCCCCGTTTTTTAAACTATTATATCTCAATTATATATCAAAAGTGCCGAAAGTCAAGAAAAGACTTTCGGCAAAGGCATTTGAAAAAAGCTGTCAGCGGGCAGCGGAGGTTTTCGGCTTCGAAAGCGCCGACACAAAAAGGCCGAGCAAAAGTCCCGCGGCCGACGGCAAAATCCAGCCCATTCCCACGCCGTAGAGCGGCAGCACCCTTCCGATTGCCGAGACCGTTCCCGACAGCGCCTCAATACCGCTCACGCGGATAAGGTCGCAAAGGGCGGCGGCACCCGTGAACAGCATGGTCGTGACAAAGACGCACTGACGATTTTTAAAAAATTTTCCGAAAAGATTGAGCAGCACAAGCACGATGGCGAGAGGATAGAGTAAATAGAGCACCGGCGCCGAAAAGCTTATGATATTCGAAAGGCCGATGTTGGAAACGGCAAAGGAAAAAACCGAAAATCCCACGGCATAGGTCTTATATTTCGGCCCCTTCGGGAACATTTCAACAAAGGTCTCCGAGCATGAGGTCACAAGCCCCACGGCAGTCTTAAGGCAGCAGAAGGTGACCGTCAGGGCGAGAATGACAAGCCCCGCCCTGCCGAAATAGTGCTCGGCGATAACCGAAAAGGCGTCGCCTCCGGTGAAGTCGGGATTTGAAAGGCGGTCTGCGTAAAGGCTGTAGCACTCGGTTCCCGCAAGGGCGATGACGGCGTATATAACCGCCATGAAGGTCATGCTGAATACGCCGGATTTCACCGTACTTTTGGCAATGTCCGAGGGGTTTTCGACCCCATAGCCCCTTATGACGTTTATGACGATAATCCCGAAGGCAAGAGAGGCCAGCACGTCGAGGGTGTCATAGCCCTGCAAAAAACCCGAAAAAACGGTGCCGCGTGCATAGTCCTCCGAAACCGGCACCTGCGAGACGCCGTTTGCGGGGCGAAGCAGCACGGCGAAAACAAGCACCGAAAGCAGCAAAAGGAAAATAGGATTGAGCCATTTTCCCACCGTATCGGTGATTTTTGACGGCCGCAGCGAAAAAATCAGCACCGCAGCAAAAAAGAGCAGCGTGAAAATCAGCTGAAAAAGCGTTTTATGCTCACCCGAAAGGGGCGCAAAGCCCACCGCAAAAGAGGTGGCTCCGCAGCGGGGAATGGCAAAAAGCGGCCCTATTGTCAGATAAAGGGCGCAGGTGAAAAAATAGGCAAAGCCCTTTGACACCCTTCCCGCCATGTCGAGAAGTCCCTCGCTTTTGGAAATTCCCATGGATATTATGCCGAGCAGCGGAAAGCCCACCGCCGAAACAAGCATTCCCAAAAGTGCGAGCGGCATATCCTTTCCCGCCTTTGCGCCGAGAATGAGCGGGAAAATAAGGTTGCCCGCCCCGAAAAACATACCGAAAAGCATGGACGAAATCAGGGTATAGTCCTTACCCGAAATTTTTTCTTTCATTTTTTCTCCTCCGAAACCGCCGCAAAGGTTTCGCGGCCATTTTTGCCATTATAACACAAAGGAATATAAATTTAAAGAGCAATTTGCAAATTGAGAAAAATATTTGCTTTTTTCGTTCCGCCTTGCCGCTTGCGAGACTTGTAAAATCCCATTTTCGGTATATAATAAATGCTATAATGGGTATATGAAACAGATCTTGAATATCAAGCCTCCCTTGTGTAAAGGGAGCCTATGTTACGCAAAAACTTTTTTTATTTTCCACAAGGGAGCCGGCACCGAGCATGTAAATTACGGTTAAAGGAGGAACAGCATGGAACGCTCTTACATTTGTATTGACCTTAAATCCTTTTATGCCTCGGTGGAGTGCGTCGAACGGGGGCTCGACCCCATGACGACCAATCTCGTTGTCGCCGACCCCGAGCGGTCGGACAAGACCGTCTGCCTTGCCATAACCCCCGCCATGAAGGCCTTGGGAATACGCAATCGGTGCAGGGTTTTCGAAATTCCGAAAAACGTCGAATACATCATGGCTCCCCCGCGAATGAAGCGGTATATCGAATATTCGGCCGACATCTACGGCATTTATCTTGAATTTTTCTGCAAGGACGACATTTTTGTATATTCGGTGGACGAGGTTTTCATCGACGTTTCGCCCTATCTCAAAAAATATAAAATGACGGCAAAGCAGCTCGCCGTCACCGTTTGCGAGGAGGTTTTCGGGCGGACGGGCATACGGGCGACCTGCGGAATAGGGACGAATTTATATCTTGCCAAAATTGCCCTTGACATCACCGCCAAGCACTCCCCGGATTTTATCGGAATTCTTGACGAGCAAAGCTTTAAAAACACCCTTTGGGACCACCGTCCCATAACCGATTTTTGGCGCATGGGAGAGGGCACGGCGAAAAAGCTTGCCTCAAGGGGGATATACACAATGGGTCAGGTGGCGGCGGCCGACGAAGATATGCTCTACGATATGTTCGGAATCGACGCCGAGCTGCTCATTGACCATTCAAAAGGAATCGAGCCGGTGACCATGGCCGACATAAAAAGCTATGTTCCCAAGACCTCCTGCATTTCCTCGGGGCAGGTGCTCATGCGGGACTATGAATTTTACGAGGGCAAGCTGATTGTCAGGGAAATGGCCGACCTCATGTGTCTCGACATGGTGGAAAAGGGCGTGGTGACGGGCTCGGTCTCCATGACCGTCGGGTATTCAAACGCCCTGCGTCTCCCTCCCGCGAGAGGCACCGAAAAAATCGACCCCGCCGCAAGCTCGGACAGCGTCATAATCCCCGCCGTCGCGCGGCTTTACGAGCGCATTGTTTCAAAGGACGTTCCCATAAGGCGGGTGACAATCACCTGCAACAATCTTTATGCAAACGACGGTTTTTACCAGACCGACCTTTTTTCCGACCGAACCGACTCGCTTCTTCGGGACAACAAGCGGCAAAAGGCGATTGTGGAAATTCGCAAAAAATTCGGAAAAAACGCCCTGCTCAAGGCCATGAATTTTGAAAAAGGCGCCACAACGATAGAGCGAAATGCTCAGATAGGAGGTCACAAAAGCGGTGAGTAAGCAACACGCCAAAATGTCCATGTCACAGCGGGCAAAACAGTTTTCCCCCTTTGCCGCCGTCAAGGGGCTTTCGGAGGAAATCGAAAAAAGGGAAAGGCTTTTCGAAAGCCGCGCCCTGCTCTCCCCCGACCGATTTTCCGAGCTTGATTTTACCCTCAAGGGGCTTTGCCCCGGCGACAAAATCAAAATCACCTTTTATTCCGACGGTCTTTACAACGAGCGCGAGGAAATTTTTGCCGACGCCGATTTTCAAAGACGGACGCTCAAAACAAAGGAACGGGAAATTTCCTTTGACGACATAAAAAACATCGAAAAGGAGGGATATGATGAATTTTGAAGAACAAATCAGAGAGCGCCTTTTCTCTCTTCGGGACGAAAAATATCGGGATTTTCATTCCTCCCTTTGCCCCGGGATTCCGAAGGAGCGCATAATCGGCGTGAGAAAGCCGTTGCTTCGCGCCCTTGCAAAGGAGCTTATAAAAAGCGGAGATGGCGAAAAATTTATCAAAATTCTGCCCCACAAATACATGGAGGAGAACGACCTTCACGGGCTTATAATTCAGCAAATCGCCGATTTCGCCGGGGTGTGCGCCGAGCTCGACCGTTTTCTCCCCTTTGTGGACAACTGGTCGACCTGCGACCTTATAAGCCCGACGGCCTTTAAACCCCTGCCAAAGGGACTTTGCGAAAAGGCGGAGGAGTGGATGAATTCGTCTCACACCTACACCTGCCGTTTCGGAATCGAGATGTATATGAAATATTTTCTCGACGAGGGCTTTGATTTGCAAATCCCCGAAAAAATCTGCAGGGTCAACACCGAGGAATATTACATAATGATGATGTCGGCCTGGTATTTCGCCACCGCCCTGGCAAAACGGTGGGACGAGATTATTCCCTTTATCGAGCAAAAAAGGCTTGACAAGCGCACCCACAACAAAACCGTTCAAAAGGCCGTGGAAAGCTTCCGCATAACCCCGCGGCAAAAGGAGTATTTGAGAACCTTAAGGATAAAATGACTTTTTCCGAAAAGCCGCCTTTTACCCTTGGGCTTTTTTCAAAAAAGTTTTTGCCGCAGTCGATTTTAAGGATTACTTTTCCGCAAGGAGAGAGTTTTGTAAGAACATCACTCCTTTGGCATTTATAATCAACGCTCATATAAACGGGCTGCGGAAAATAAACGGCAAACCCACGGTTGTATAAATGCTTTTATTGTGATATAACAAAAATATAAAATTTAAGGAGATTGCTTTTTGATTAAGTACAACACATCGGATATTGTGGCATAACCGGGAGGTTTGCACACAATAAATAAGGCCTCCCGCATATTGCATTGAAATCAACAATTTTCAGGAGGAAAAACAATGAAAACAAATGATATTATTATTCGCACCGAAAGAGAGAACGATTACCGAGAGGTTGAAAATCTTGTAAGAGAGAGCTTTTGGAATGTTTATGCGCCCGGCTGCACGGAGCATTATGTGCTTAAAAGGCTCAGAGATTGCGCGGACTTTGTGCCCGATCTTGATTTTGTTATGGAAAAGGACGGCAAAATTATCGGCCAGAATGTTTTCGTCAAGACCGACATTT
>URYV01000030.1 GCA_900552285.1 uncultured Oscillospiraceae bacterium | reverse complement strand
GAAATGTGATTGCAACCCAGATAAGACCATCTGGAAAGGGAAGAACGAAGCAGTGCTGCTTTTGAATTCGTCATACTGTTTTTGCAAATCGTTTTTAAGCGAGCAAAGCTCTTCCTTGCTCATGTCCTTAAACTGCATATCCATCAAATCCTTCACAAAAATATTTGAATTGTATATAAAGTTAAAATTCGGCGCTGCCGGTGGTGCGGGGGAAGGGAAGTACGTCGCGGATGTTCTGAACGCCGGTGATGTACATGATTATGCGCTCAAAGCCGAGACCGAAGCCCGAATGCTTGACCCCGCCGTATTTGCGAAGGTCGAGATACCACCAATAGTCTTTTTCGTCGAGACCCAGCTCCTCCATGCGGGCGCGCAGCACGTCGAGACGTTCCTCTCTCTGGCTTCCGCCGATGATCTCGCCGACTCCCGGCACAAGGCAGTCCATTGCGGCGACGGTCTTGCCGTCGTCATTCTGACGCATATAAAATGCCTTGATCTCCTTGGGATAGTCGATGACGAAAAGGGGTTTTTTGTATATCTTCTCGGTGAGATAGCGCTCGTGCTCGGTTTGCAGGTCGACGCCCCAGCTGACGGGATAGTCAAACTCGTCGTTATGTTTTTCGAGAATTTCCACCGCCTCGGTGTAGGTCACACAGCCGAAATCGGAGCTTCTTACAAAGTCGAGGCGCTCAAGCAGACCCTTGTCAACAAAGCTGTTGAAAAACTGCATTTCGTCGGGGCAGGTCTTAAGAACGTGATTTATAATGTGCTTTATCATGGCCTCGGCAATTTCCATGTCATCTTTAAGGTCAAAGAAGGCCATTTCCGGCTCGATCATCCAAAATTCGGCGGCGTGGCGGTTGGTGAAGCTTGCCTCGGCGCGGAAGGTGGGGCCGAAGGTGTAGACCTTTCCGAAGGCCATGGCCATACATTCGGCCGAAAGCTGGCCCGAAACGGTCAGCGAGGTGGGCTTGCCGAAAAAGTCCTCGCCGAAATTCACGGTTCCGTCCTCCTTAAGGGGCGGGTCCTTGGGGTCGAGGGTGGTCACCCTGAACATCTCGCCGGCGCCTTCACAGTCGCTGCCGGTGATGAGGGGGGTGTGGGCATAAACAAAGCCTTTGCTGTGGAAAAATTCATGAATTGCAAAGGCACATTCCGAACGCACGCGGAAAACGGCGTTGAAAAGGTTGGTGCGGGGGCGAAGATGGGCGATGGAGCGAAGAAATTCCACGCTGTGGCGCTTTTTCTGAAGGGGATAATCGGGAGTGGAGAGACCCTCGACGGTGATTTCCTTTGCGTGAATTTCAAAGGGCTGGCGCATCTCGGGAGTGAGCACGACGGTTCCCGTGACGGTGACGGCCGAGCCGACGTTGAGCTTTGCAATTTCCTTGAAATTGTCCACCTTTCCGTCCTCAAAGACGATTTGGACGCATTTGAAGGAGCTGCCGTCGTTAAGCTCGATAAAGCCGATGGTCTTGGAGTCGCGGACGGTTCTCGCCCAGCCCGACACCGTGACCTCCTTGCCGTCAAAGTTTTCAAAGCCGCGAAGCAGGTTGCACAGTTCACATCTTTCCATAAATATATCTCCAATTCATAATTATGTCGCTTGTTATCGACTTATTATATACCAAATTCCGCCGCATAACAATACCTATTTTAATATTTTGCCATGTTTTTTTTGACACTTTGGTATGCAAAACTTGAAAAAGGCGGCCTTGTGTGTTAAAATATCGATTGCCGACAAAAAGGGAGGGATTATATGATTACATTTAAAAATGATTGCACCGACCCTTTTTTCAATCAGGCCTTTGAGGAATATGTTTTCGAAAATTACACCGACGACGATATTTTCTTTCTTTGGCAAAATCGCCCCGCCGTCATTGTGGGACAAAATCAGAACATCTACCGCGAGGTGGATTTTTTCGAGCTTGAAAAGCGAAATATTCCCGTCGTTCGCAGAATGTCTGGAGGAGGCACGGTTTATCACGACCTCGGAAATGTCAATTATACCTTCGTTTCCGATGCGTCGGAAAACCTTTGCTATGACACTTTTTTAAACCCCGTCATAAAGGCTCTGCGCTCTCTCGGGCTTGACGCCGCCAAAAGAGGGGTGTGCGACATTGCCGTTTGCGGGCTTAAGGTGTCGGGCAGTGCCCAGCGCACAAGCAAGGGGCGGGTGCTCCACCACGGAACGCTGCTTTTTTCCGCCGACCTTGAGCTGCTGGACAAAATAACCGCAAAAACGAAAAACGAAAGTATTGTCACAAAGGGTACCCTTTCTACGGTCAGCGCCGTCACCGACATTTCCGAGCATTTAAAGGAAAAAATGTCGGTGGAGGAATTTAAAAGCCGCCTTGAGAGGACCGTGCTTTGCGGGGCAAAGACCGCCGAGCTTTCCGAAAAGGAGCTTTGCGAGGTGAAAAGGCTTGCAAAGGAGAAATATCAAAGCGACGCATGGACCTTCGGAAAAACCCCGTCCTTCGATTTTGAAAAGAAGGGGATTTTCGAAAATCGGCCCATTGAGGTGAAATATTCCGCCAAAAGAGGTTTTATAACCGAAGGGTATATTCTTTGCGATTTTCTTTGCGGCGGAAAAGGTGATCTTTCGGGGCTGAGCATCGCCTTTGAAAATCTCAAAATGATTTCGGCCGCCCTTTGCGGCGACGGCCGTCTTGTAAAATATCTCATATAAAAGGAATGAAAACAATGGAAAAGGAAATAAAAATGCCGAAACTCCGTCCCGAAATGAAGGACGGCGTGCTGTGCGCGTGGCTTAAGGAAGAGGGAGATGAGGTAAAGGCCGGCGAGCCCATCTTCGAAATCGAAACCGACAAGGTGGTAAATCAGATCGAGGCCTCCGAGGACGGCGTGCTTGACAAGCAGCTTTTTGAAGAGGGCGATACGGTCGAGGTCGGAACCGCCGTGGGACTTCTTAAAACCGATAAGGATTGATATTATGGAAAGAAAACCCGATTGGCTCAAGGTGAGATATAACCAGGAGGCGGTGTCCGAGGTCGCCGAAATCATGCGCGACATGGGACTTAACACCGTCTGCAAGGAGGCCAACTGCCCCAATCTCGGGGAATGTTATAAAAAACACACCGCCACATTTATGATTCTCGGCAACATCTGCACGAGAAACTGCAAATTCTGCAACGTCACCACGGGAAGGCCGCTGCCTCCCGACGAAAACGAGCCGGAAAACGTCGCAAAGGCGGCAAAAAAGCTGGGACTTCGCCATGTGGTGCTGACCTGCTCCACCCGCGACGACCTTCCCGACGGCGGCGCCGAGCATTTCGCAAAGACCGTCCGCGCCATAAGAAGGCTTTGCCCCGGCGCAACGGTGGAGACCCTCATTTCCGACATGAAGATGAACACGGCCGCCCTCGACATTATCGCCGAGGTTCACCCCGATGTTATAAATCACAATGTGGAAACGGTAAAGGAGCTTCAAAAGGTCATCCGTCCTCAGGCCGATTACGAGCGCTCGCTGAATGTCTTGCGCTATTTCAAGCAAAAGGACGAAACCCTTCTCACCAAAACCGGCTTTATGGTCGGCCTCGGAGAAACCGAGGAGCAGATCGACGCTCTTCTCGACGACGTGCTCGCCACCGGCTGCGACATTCTGACCATAGGCCAGTATCTTCAGCCCACAAAGGAGCACTATCCTCTCAAGCGTTATGCGACTCCCGAGGATTTTGCCCGTTATAAAAAAATCGCCCTTGAAAAGGGATTTCGCCATGTTGCCTCGGCGCCCCTTGCCCGAAGCTCCTATAAGGCATGGGAGGTTTTGGAGGGCGTAGATGATTTATATTGAGACAAATTCCTGCGACGTTTTTTATAATTTCGCCGTCGAAAACTATTTTGCCGAGCAAAAGGATCTCGGCGATACGGTTTTCCTCTTTTGGCGCACCACCCCGACCCTTATGGTGGGGAAATATCAGAACGTCGCCGAGGAAATAAATCTGCCCTACGCAAAGGAACACGGCATAACCGTCTCCCGCCGTTTTTCGGGCGGCGGCACAATATACACCGACATGGGAGGCTGGCAGTTTTCCTTTATCGAGCGAAAAAATGCCCGGGAAATCGAGTTTCACGAGTATATCGCCCCCGTCATCGACGCCCTTAAAAGTCTCGGCGTTCCCGCCGCCTTCAACGGGCGCAATGACCTTACCATTGACGGAAAGAAATTTTCCGGAAACGCCCAATACCGCCTCCGCGACAGCGTGGTTCATCACGGCTCGCTGCTTTTTTCCACCGATATTGAGCAGATGGTCGCCTCCTCAACGGTGGACGATTATAAGATAATTTCCAAAAGCATAAAATCGGTCAGGGATCGGGTGACCAACATTTCCGACCACCTCGACAGCGAAATTTCTCCCGAAAAGTTTAAGGAAATCATGATTTTCCATATAATGAAGGGCAGCGGAAAGAGCTATGCTCTCACGCCCGAGGACATCGAAGAAATATCGGTCATAAGGGAGCAAAAGCTTTCAAACTGGGATTATATCTACGGCAAAAATCCCAAGTTCAACATCGAGCGCACCGGCCGCTTTGCCGGAGGGAAAATACAGTTCAAGCTTGACATTAAAAAAGGCCTTATCGACTCGGCCGCCGTTTTCGGCGATTTCTTTTCCACCCTTTCGGAAAAAGAAATATGCGACGCCATCGTCGGCTGCAGGTATGACAGGGAGTCGGTGAAAAAGCGCCTTTGCCAGCGGGACATGGAGGGGAAGATATATAACATTTCACTCGACGAAATCGCCTCTCTCATAGCCGATTGACATCCATTGTCAGCAATTTTTTAAACACAGACAAAGCAGACTTTGCGTCACCGTAAAGCCTGCTTTGTTTTTTTTATATTTGGGTTTTGTGGAGGAAACTGTTTTTCCGCAGGAAAGCTTTCGATTTTTCCCACGGCCTTTTGCAAAATCCGAAGTGCGTCGGACACGGTGACATCGCCGCTGCCGTCCACGTCGCAGCAGTCGGCCGACGAGGAGTCGAGCGAAATTTTACCCACCGCCGCCCGGAGGGTGAGCAGCGCGTCGGACACGGTGACATCGCCGTTTTTGTCGGCATCGCCGTAAAGAAGAAGTGTAACGCTTACCGATTCTCCCTTTTCGCCGACGGTTATCTCGATTTGCTCGGTTTTGTGACGGGCTTTTGAAACCTTAAGGACATAATCGCCCGCTTTAATTCCATCGATTACAAAGTCGGCCTCGTTGCCTGCCGCCCAAAAACCTCACGTTTCAATAAAATTTCCGATTTAACAAAAACACTTGACAAACACAAGTAAAAATTTTACAATAAGTGTGGCGGAATTTGTAGGAATATGAAAATGATTGGAGAGATACTGTGATGAAGAAAAAAGTATATGAATATATTAAAGGAAATCCGAAAAGTGACATCCATATAATAGCTGTCGGAATTGGTGAAAAAGAATTTGATGTACTTAAGACGATAAATATTCTTACGGAAGAAGGCTATGTAAGAATGGAGCGTCCTGTACCGCTTGATTTGACAAATGATGATAGTTGCAAATATTCTGTGACCTATAAAAAGTTTGGCGGATAAATTCGGCTTAGCAATGATAAACGAACCGATTAAGAAAAAAGAGAAGAAAGAAGAGAGAAAAGTGAAAAGAAAACCACCTTGAGGTTTTCCTGAAAACCTCAAGGTGGTTGGTGCGGATAAGAGGACTTGAACCTCCACCGAGTTGCCCCGACTAGAACCTGATGGTAACGCAGCTACGGTGAAAGGCTGTTAATTCCAACCGATATTAAGAAAACAACGATTTATAAATGTTTATAATATCCGCCTTGGTAACCTCTTTCGCCGTATTTGCGGGGCTCCCGCTTGCAAGTGCGTCATCTGCCATTTTTTCTATATTGCCGAAGAAATCCTCCTTATCTATGCCATACTCGGAAAGGGTCGGTACTTCAAGCTTTTTGCAAATATCGCCGATTGCATCCAAAAAGGCCTCTGCGGCGGCTCGGTCATCGGCATTTCCGTCGGCCGCATTTATCGCCCTGCCTAAAGCGGCAAAGCGGCTCACTGCTCCGTCAAGCGCAAAGGACATACATTTATACAACAGCATTGCGTTTGAAAGTCCGTGCGGCACATGGTAAAGCGCACCTATGGGGCGGCTCATGCCGTGAACAACGGTTACAGAGGAATTGTTGATGGCGATACCCGCTTCAAGCGCGGCGATTGCCGTTTCGTTTCGCGCCGTCAAATCGTTTCCGTTTGCATATGCAACAGGAAGATATTTAAATAACCGTTTTACGGCAGATATACAAACACTGTCGGTAAGCGGCTGAGCACGGCGGGAGGTATACGCCTCTATGGCGTGAGTAAGCGCGTCAAGTCCGGTTGACGCTGTTACGGACTTCGGAGCGGAAATGCCGAAGCTGCCGTCTACCACCGCAACATCAGGCACTAAGACCGCGCCCTTTAAAAGCATTTTTATATTTCTTTTTGTGTCGGTTATAACGGTAAACTGCGTGGCCTCGGAGCCGGTTCCCGCGGTTGTGGGTATCGCCGTCATCATCGGCAATTTAATATCAATTGCCTCTTGGTAATAATCGCATATTTCCTTTTCTCCCGAAACGTTTACGGCAATGGCTTTCATGGAATCAATGGGACTGCCCCCGCCTATCGCAACAAGCAAATCACAGCCCTCGTCCTTATATTTCGCTGCCCCCGCCGCAATCATGGTGTCGTCCGGCTCGCCTGTTATTCCGTCAAAAACGGCATATGACAGACCGCAGCCCTCGAGCGTTTTGCAAAGAGCCGAAAAGCAATCGAGCCTTCGGACATTTTTACCCGTAACTATAAGCGCCTTTTTGCCGTAATTTTTAATTATTTCGCCGACCGCGTCAAGCGCCCGGCTTCCCGTAATAATTTTCTTCGGTATAAAAAATTCCCGTGACATGTTTTTCACCCTCGTTCATCAAACGGCCCCTCCTGCAATTTTTGCGGGAGAGGCGTTTTTTAAGTCAATCTTTGTCCGCTTTAAGCACGGCGCCCAGCATTACCGTTGCTCCCTCGGTACAGTGCTTAACCGAAGAAAACTCCGGCTCGCAGTGGGAAAGTCCGTCCTTAGACTGCACGAATATCATGGTCGTGGGCAGCATATATGAGGCAAATTGCGCGTCGTGACCGGCACCCGAATGGATTGACATATGCGGTATGCCGTTTTCGGTCGCCGACTCCTCAACATAGCCGACAAGCCTTTTATCCCAGTAAACTGTATCTCTGTTCCACGCCTTTACGACCTCGCATTTACAGCCTGCCCACTCCCTTTCGCCGCAGCTTTTCACCACCGCAAGCACCTTGGCAAGCGCCTCGGGGTCTTGGTGGCGGACATCTATCGAAAAATCGACATAATCCGGAACGCAGGTGTGCACGCAGGGGTGGCAGACGATCTCGCCCGTGGTATAAACAAGCTCGGGAATTGCAAGCTTGTCTATTTCCTCGTGAAGATAGCACAGAGCCTTTGACGCCGCATAAAGCGCGTCGCGGCGCTTGGGCATCGGGAAGGTGCCGGCATGGACGGTCTGACCGTAGAATTTCACGCGGTAGTTAAACATACCGAGAACGCAGTCAACAACCCCGATATCCTTTTGGTTGTCTTCAAGAATGGGGCCCTGCTCGATATGCGTTTCAAACATATACTGATATTTTTCGGGGGAAATGCGGTTGCTTTTGTCCCCCTTAAAGCCCGATTTATCAAGTGCCTCGCCGAAGGTTTTTGTCGGATCCAACATGCTTTTTGTTGCAAGCATATCCTCATATTTGAACTTTTGACGAATGTCCTCCGGCAGATAATCGTAGCAAACAATGCCCGAGCACATCATTGCGGGGGGATAAAGAGAGCCCTCCTCGTTTGTCCATATCATTGCGGTAAGGGGGTGCCTGTGGGGTATATTGTGCTCAACAACTGTTTCAAGCACCTCCATAGCCGACATAACGCCCAGTATACCGTCGTAATTACCGCCGTTTTTAACCGAGTCAACATGGGACGCCATAACTATCCTTTTGGCATCACGGTCGGAGCCGGGAATTGTTGCGTACACATTGGCAACATCATCTGTCTCAATAGCTGCTCCTATGGCGGTCATACGCTTTACAAATTCGTTGCGAGCCTTAATTGCCGCGTCGGACAGGGAGTATCTTGTTATGCCGCCGTGTCCGGCATCGCCGAATTTTGAAAAGGTTTCGATTTTATCCTTCATTCGTTCTTCGCTGCATTTATACATAGGTCTTCATCCTTTCACATTTCTGCCGGTCTGCGGCATTCGTTCAACATTTTTATAACATCCTCCCCGGCCACATTAAAGGCCACCGAGTCGGCTTCGTTTTCGGCTTCGAATATAAGCATAAATCTGCCGTCCCAGTCCGAAACGGTTATGTCGGTTATGTGGGAATTAAGACCGAGCCTCTGCTCGGTTTGCTGCGCGGAATTTGCAAAGCCGTACACAACGCCGCCCCACGGCACCTTAAACGCCAGCTTTTTTACAGTTTCGGATTTAAGGTGGAATATAAGAGGAACCTCGGAATATCCGACCGGAACATTTCTCAGTTTAGACGGAACGAGACGGATCTGTGAAATGCCGATACAGTCAAATAAATTTGCGTTTTTTATGTTTTCATAGTGTCCGCCCGACATATAAGTCACCTCTTATCAACAATTTCGTCGGCAATATAAAGCACCTCGTCAAGCTTTTTAAGCTCTTCCTTAATCTGCTCGACCGTTATAATAAGCGGAGGAGCAACTATAATCATATTCTCGTGGGAATAGGTCATAAAGCCGCGCTTTTTAAGCTCGCCTATAAGCCTTCCCATAATTCCGTCGGGATCCTTTCCGTAAGGAACAAGTGGCTCTCTTGTCTGCTTGCTTCTAACAAGCTCTAAGGCCGAGAAAAGTCCGATATATCTTACATCGCCGACGCACGGATGTGTTTTCTTCATTTCCTCAAGGCACTCGCCGAGCGCCCTGCCCGATTTGTTGACATTTTCGAGAATGTTTACGTCCTTATAATAATTTAAGCAGGCAACGCCGGCGGCGCAGGCAAGAGGATGTCCGCTGTAGGTAAGTCCGCAGGAAAGCAAATGATCGTCGAAAAACGCCGCTATTTCCTTTGATACGCAAACGCCTCCCAGCTGAACATAGCCGCAGGTAACGCCCTTTGCGAATGAAACAATGTCGGGCTTAACACCGAAATTTTCAAAGGCAAACATCTTGCCCGTTCTGCCCCAGCCTGCCATAACCTCGTCGCAGATCATCATAATACCGAATTCGTCGCAAACGGCTCTGACGCCCTTTAAATACCCCTCCGGGGGAATGATTACGCCGTTAGAGCCCGTAATGGTTTCCACAACTATTGCGGCCACGCTGTCGGGACCCTCGTAAATGATCTGCTCTCTGAGCTTTGCAACATAATAATCCGCCGCAGCCTTTTCGGAGTCGAATTTGATTTTTTCTCTGTAAACATAGGGGTCAAAGAATTTTACAAAGCCCGGGGCGCCCGGCTCAAGCGGATAACGCCTCGGCTCGCCCGTAAGATTGCCCGCGCCGTAGGTTGAGCCGTGGTAGCTCCTGTATCTCGAAAAGATTTTATGACGGCCGGTATACATGCGTGCGATCTTTACCGCGTTTTCGTTGGCGTCGGCGCCGCCGTTTGTGAAAAACACCTTTGCCATATTATCGGGCATAAGGTCGATGATCATTTTTGCCAGAGTGCTTCTCGGCTCGCAGGCATAGGAAGGAGCCATATAACAGTATTTTTCCGCCTGCTCCTTTACGGCCTCGATTATCTGACGGTTTTTATGACCCACATTAAGGTTTACAAGCTGGCTTGACATATCGGCGTATCTGTTGCCGTCAAAGTCATACATGTATATGCCCTCGGCGTCCTTAATGGGCAGGGGGTTTATTGCCGCCTGCTTTGACCATGACTGTAAATTATACTTTTTGTGATACTCTACAATAGTTTTTGCATCCATTTTAAACTGCCTCCGTTAAATAAACTTAATTAGATCTCTGATTTTAAAGGCTAAAACAAGCTCGGCCTTTTTCCTTTCGGTAAGGGCGCCGCCCAGCAGCTCCCTTATCTGTTTAATGCGGTTGTTAACGGTGTTTCGGTGAACTCCGCTTTTTTCGGCCGTTGCGTTAACGCTGCAATCACACTCGATATAAAGCTTTAAAAGCCCGGTTAAATCGGTGTCGTTTTCTTCGTCATATCGGATAACCGCGCTCAGAACCTCGTTTGCATAGGCCTCCGCCACGGATTTATCCTCAATCGCAAGGATAAGACGGTTTACGCCTATATCGTCGTATCTTGCCACGGCCGCGTTTTCATATTTTGCCGTAACAAGCGCTGCGCCTGCGTGGCGGTAAAGGTATGGCACCGAAAGATAGCCCGTTCCCTCGTCCGAAATGCCTGTTTTATAGCGTGTCCTGCTTTGGCTGAAGGCCTTTTCAAGCGCCGTAAGTATCCGTTCAACACAATGCTCCGGGCACCGCTGCTTTACGACAATAAGGCGGGAGTTATAAATAAACATCGCGGCCGGTGAATCCGATCCCGAAAAAATGCGCCACAGCAGCATCTTGTTTTTTGAATAAAGCGGAGATGTTACAACCTTGCCGTCGGCTCCGTAAAGGGTAATTGCAAAAACACGGTAATGCTCTGCGGCGTTAAAGCCGTTTTTTTGCATTGCCGGCAGATAATCCTCTTCCCTTTCGGGCGCGAAAATGAGATTTTTAAAGGCCTGCATAAGACTCATTTCCGCTTTTTCGTTTTCGATTATCCTGCCGCAGAAATCATAGGAAATATCAATTATATGCACCTTCCACGGCAGGGTGAAAACCGGAAAGCCGTTTTGGTTTGCAAAGCTTATGACATCGGGGGGAATTCTTTTGATATAGGGACCTATATTAAACACCACCCCGGCGGCTCCGTGGGCGTAAAGATTGCGGGTGAATTCAAGCATACGGTCGTCGCTTTCAATGTGTCCGATACCCGTTGTAAAGATAAGCTCGCCGCCGTGGAGAAAATCGGGAACCTCTCTGTCCTCCACCATATGCACCCATCTGACGGTGTTTTCTATGCCGCTTTTGCCCGCAACAAGCTCCATATCGTATTTCGATTTTGCATCCTCGCAAAGCTTACGCATGGTTATCGCCATTTTGCGTCACCCCATATTTTTTAATATCCGCTTGCCTTTAGCTCTATTCTCTTTGACTGACCTATACATCCGAGAGGACATACAAGCGCGCAAAGCTGGCAGCCGACGCATTTTTCCGGGTCAAGCCTCGGTTTAAGCGTTTTATCGCTCATCGTTAAAGCCCGATGTCCCGCGTCGCGGCAGGAGATCATACATCTTCCGCAGCCGACGCACCTGCCCTTGTTAAACGAAGGATAAACAATGCTGTTTCGGTCAAGCTTATCGGCCGATACTATTTCACCAAGCGCCGTACCGACAAAATCCGAAAGCCTTTCATAGCCGTTTTCGGAAAGGAAAAGGGACAGACCGCTCAACAAATCGTCTATAATTCGGTATCCGTACTGCATAACCGCCGTTGTCACCTGAACGCTGCCGCAGCCCAGCGCCATAAACTCCGCCGCGTCGTGCCAGGTCTCTATTCCGCCCATACCGCTTATGGGTACATCCTTCAGCTCGGCGTTGTGCTTCATGTCGCTTATAAATCTCAGGGCGATGGGCTTAACGGCCTTTCCCGAATACCCCGAAACGGCGCTTTCGCCCGATACATCCATTCTCGGCTTTTTGCAGTCAAGGGACAGTCCCGTTATGCTTTTAACGGTGTTTATTGCGGCAATTCCGTCGGCGCCCGCCCTTACTGCGGCAATTGCCGGAATTTCCATATGCCCGATGTTGGGCGTCATTTTCGCAAGCACGGGCAAATGCGTGCCCCTTCTCACCGCCGCCGTATACATCGCCACAAGCTCCGGACTTTGTCCGACATCCGAGCCGAGTCCCTTTTCGCACATTTGCGGACAACTGAAATTACATTCTATAATGTCGGAGCCCGCCTCTGTTACAAGTCGTGCAAGGCTTGTCCATTCCTCTTCGTTCTGTCCCATAATCGAAGCCACGATAACCTTATTCGGAAAATCTCTTTTAAGCCGTTTTAAATCCTCTAAGTTATCCTTCAGATCGTGGTCGGAGATCTGCTCTAAGTTTTTAAAGCCGATAAACGGAGTGCTTTCCTTGTTTAAAACGTCAAATCTCGGAGAAACCTCCTTTGGCTTTAAAAAGCCTATTGTTTTAAAGGCTGCGCCTGCCCAGCCCGCCCTGAAGGCGTCGGCGCACATTTCGTAGCTGCCGGCAACGATCGACGAGGAAAGTATAAACGGATTTTCAAAATGCACTCCCAAAAAATCTATGGACAGATCCCTTGGCTCGGTTTTTTTGCGGTCGGGCAGCATTTTTGCCGTTTCTCTGATTCTTATGGGCATATCATAATGAACGCAGGCGTCCTCACAGTCTCCGCCGCAGTCCGCACACACGGCTCTGTCGACAAATTCTGCGGCCCTTTGACCGTTTTCAAAATAAACCGAGCGCAGCATCCGCGACGGCTTAAATCCTTTTTTACAGGCTCTGTCGCATGCGCCGTCGGCACACAAAAGGCATCTTGCCGCCTCAAATTTTACATCAAGCATTGTCTCACCTTCTTGTAACAAAGTCTCTTCAGATTATTTAAGCGAGCATTTAACGAATTTGCCCCAGCCCTTTTCGCCCGTGAATTCGCCTTTGTCAAATACAAGACGGCCTCTCGAAAAGGTCTTTTCGGGGTAGCCCTTCAGCTTTATGCCCTCCCAAATCGTGTGGTCGCAGTCGGAATGCATTTTATCGTTCGTTATTGTAAAACAGACGGTCGTATCGTAGATTACAATGTCGGCGTCCTTGCCCACCGCAAGGGAGCCCTTGCTTTTGCATCCGAATATTTTTGCGGGATTTGCCGCGCACAGCTCGACCGCCTTCGGGAAACTGATCTCACCCTTATTTGCCGACGACAGCATATAGGGATACATATTCTCTATTCCCGCGCACCCGTTGGGGATTTTCGAAAAATCGTCCTTCCCCCAATCCTTTTCGTAGGCCTGGAAGGGGCAGTGGTCGGTTGCTATCGTTGCAATATCGCCTCTTTTAATCGCCTGCCAAAGGGCTTTTCGGCTTTCCTCACCCTTCATGGGCGGCGAGCAAACAAAGTTTCTGCCGTCCTCCCGTTTATAAACGTCGCAGGTGAATTCAAGATACTGG